>CANSLL010000039.1 GCA_947647695.1 uncultured Clostridia bacterium
GTAGCGGAAACAAAGAAATACTGCTGTTTCAGGCGCAGAGACTTGCCTTCGATATGCTCGTCGTTGGGATAGAGGATCTTCGTGATGGTCTGGGCCATGGTCTGCTCCTCCGTGGCGCGGAGGTACTGGCCGGAGGAAAACAGCGCCATATCCAGCGTGCGGGGAGACTTGGCGTCCCACAACCGCAGGGTGTTGACATGATCGGTGCCGTAACCCGCGATCTCCATATCACAGGGGATGGCGATCACGGTGCTGTAATCTTCATGGACCACATGGAGCTGGCCGTTGTGCCAGACCTGGCGCAGATGGCCGCCGAAGTGGACCTCCTCCCGCTCCTCGGGCTTGGGGATCAGCCAGGCATCGCCCTTGTTTTTCCAGTCGTCGGGCAGCTCCACCTGCTGGCCGTCCACGATGCGCTGCTTAAAGATGCCCAGCTCATAGCACAAAGAATAACCCGTGGCGGGGATGTCCAGGGTCGTCATGGAATCGAGATAGCACGCCGCCAGACGCCCCAGGCCGCCGTTGCCCAAACCCGCGTCCGGTTCCATCTCGAAAATATCCGCCGGCTTGAAGCCCATGGCCTCGATGGCGCCGCTCATGGCGTCCAGCAGCCCCAAATTGTAGGCGTTTTTCATCAAACTGCGGCCCATCAGAAACTCCAGCGACAGATAATGCACCTGACGCTGGTGGCCGCGCTCCACCTGTTCCATGGTCTCCGCACCGCGCAGCGCCATCATATCCCGCAGCACCAACGCGCACGCCTTGAACACATACGCTTCGTTGATATCCTTTTCGCCGATGCCGTAGTTCAGCCGTAGCTTGCTGCGGATCGCCTCCTTCATCCCATCGACCGTGTATAACTGTTGCATGAAAATAACTCCTCACTTATAGAATCCGGCCTGCGGCCACGGCGGCAGGTCTCTTTACGCCGCCCCGCGCGCCCCTTTACATCCCAAGGCGCATTTTTTACATTTTTTGCATTTTTTATATGCGGACACGCCGAGGGGCCCCGGAAGGGACCCCTGGATGTATCTCTTGTCCTTTTTGTATCCCTCAGCCGTTGCAGATCTGCTCGTAGATCCTGTGATACTCCCCGGCGCTGCGCTTCCAGCTGAAATCCTGGGTCATGCCCCGCTCCTGGAGCGTGCGGAACGCCTCTTTGTCGTTCCAGAACAGCTCCACCGCCTGACGCACCACATACCACATGTCGCCGGCGTTGTAATTGGCAAAAGAGAACCCGTTGCCGCCGCAGCACCACGCCTCATAGGGGTGCACGGTGTCCTTCAATCCGCCGGTCTCCCGCACGATGGGCAGCGTACCGTAGCGCATGGCGATCATTTGACTCAGGCCGCACGGCTCGCTGCGCGAGGGCATCAGGAACAGGTCCGCGCCGGAATAAATGCGCATGGACGCCGCTTCGTTGTATTCGATGCGGGCCGAGAACATGCCCGGATAGCGGTACTGGGCATTGTGGAAAAAGTCCTCATACTGCCAGTCGCCCTTGCCCAGCACCACAAACTGCGCGCCCAGGTTCATGATCCCGTCCAACGCCTCGCAGATCAGATCCAGTCCCTTGTGGGACACCAAACGGCTGATGACCGCTATCACGGGGATATTGGGCTCAACCTTCAGCCCCAGCTCCTCTTGCAGGGCCTTTTTGCACGCGGCCTTTCCCTTCAGGTCATGGACCGTGTAGTTATCCACCAGGTTGCGGTCGTGGGCGGGATCGTAGCGGCCCATATCGATGCCGTTGAGCACGCCGTGGAGCTTCCAGTCGCACATATTCATCACGCCCTCCATGCCGTGGACAAAGCTGGAATATTTCAGCTCCTGGGCATAGCTGGGGCTGACGGCGGTGATGGCGTCGCAGGTCAAAAGGGCGCCCTTGAGCAGGTTCACATCGCCGTCGAAAGCGATGGTGCCGCCGTCGAACCAGCCGCTGGGCAGGCCGAACAGGTCCTCCAGCGTTTCGCGGCCATAACGGCCCTGATACTCGATATTGTGTACCGTGAACACCGTGCGGATATTGCGCAGCACATCCCAGCGCACGGCGTCGTCGGAGAGGTAGATGGAAACCAGAGCGCTCTGCCAGTCGTTGCAGTGGATGACCTCGGGCATAAAATCCAGATGGGTCAGCAGAGAAACCACGCTGCGGGAAAAATAGGCGAAACGCTCCCCGTCGTCATAGTAGCCGTACAGGTCCGGGCGGGCAAAATAGTGCTCGTTGTCCACAAAGTAATAGGTCACGCCGTCTTTGCGGCAGCGGAACAATCCGCAGTACAGGCTGCGCCAGGCCAGAGTGACGTAGATATACTTGACGAACTCCAGCTCCTCGATATACTTCTCTGCCACGGTCTGATACAGCGGCATGATGACCGCGACCTCGTCGCCCCCCGCCGCCAGGGCCTGGGGCAGGCTGCCGGCCACGTCGGCCAGGCCGCCGGTCTTGCAAAAGGGGACGCATTCGCTCGTTACGAACAAAACCTTCATCTTATCCTCCGATCCTGCTTCCGGCCTTTGACGGAAGCATCTTCTCCCGCGCCGGTTTTTTATTATAGCAGTTATTTTATCATGTTACGAGTGTCTTTTTTCACAAAAATCGGCCGTTTTTCCATCGGTTCCCTTCCGATCCCGCCATGGCCCGCCGTCACACCACGCTGAACTTGGAAATGACCAGAGGATAGCTGCTGTGACCCATCAAGGTCCGCCCCTCGGTAATCGTCACATTTTTGTCCGCAATGGCATATTTCAGCGTAACGCCGCTGTGGATGACCGTATCCTGCATCACGATGCAGTCGCTGACCTTCGCGCCCTTGGCCACATGAACGCCGCGGAAGATGATGCTGTTTTCCACCTCGCCCTCGATGATGCAGCCGTCGGAAATCAAGGAGCTGATACATTTGCTGCCGGGTCCGTAATAGGTGGAAGCGTCGCTGCGGTCCTTGGTGCGGATGGGGCGCTCCGGCGTGAACAGATCCCGGCGAACGTCGCTGCGCAGCAGCTCCATGCTCCGCTCATAGTAATCCGCCACGGACAAAATACGGGCGGCATAGCCGGTGAAAAGATAGGCGTGGAGCTTCAAGCGGTCCTTCATGCCCTGGAGCACCGCCCGGTGGAAGCTGCACTCGTTGTGGCCGTCGCACTCGGCAATCAGCTCCAGCAGCAACTTTTTGCTCATAACATACGTCTCCAGCGCGCCGCAGCCCTCCTCGCCGCCGCGGCTGACCACGTCGGTGATCGTCCCGTCCCCGGCTACGAGATACGTCGTGCTCTGCCCGTTGATCCGGCGGGGCGCGCAGACGCAGGTGATGTCCGCCCCGGAGCGGATATGCTCGTCGAGGATGTCGCCCATGGGCATATTGCACACCAGCGCGCCGTTGGCCAGGATAACATACTCCTGGCGGATGCGCTGGATATAGCTCTCGATCGCGGCCAGAGCCTCCATTTTACCCCGGAAACCGCGGCTGGGGTCACTCTTTGGCGCTGCGGGCAGCAAGCGCAGTCCGCCGTGCTTGCGGCTCAGATCCCAGTCCTTGCCGGAGCCCAAATGATCCAGCATACTCTGGTATTTATCCTGCATCACGATACCCACGTCCATCACGCCGGCATTGACCATGCTGGAGAGCATAAAGTCGATCATGCGGTAACGGGCGGCATAGGGCGTAGAGTCCACCACGCGGTGCTCCACCAGACCCTGCATTTTTTCACATTTGCCGTAGGCAAAAATAATTCCGTGCATACGGTTCATTTTCTCAGCACCTCCTCATGGTTGCGGTCAAGCATCTTGTTCGGCGCCACGGTCTCCCCGTCCGCAATGCAGCAGAATGGACCCACTACGGCAATGCCCCACTGATCGGGGTCCTTAGCCGTCTCCGGTCCGGCGCCGACCTTCGCGCCTGCGCCGATATGAGCGCCCTCGCCCACGATGGCGTATTCCACCACCGCGCCAGGTGCAATAACCGCACCAGGCATAACCACACTGTAGCGCACAGCCGCGCCGGCGCCCACGGCGACGGAATGGGCCACAACGGAGTTCTCCACCGTCCCTTCAATGGTACTGCCCTGGGTGATCACGCTATGGCTGACCATGGCGTTCTGTCCCAAAAAGGCCGGGGCCTTGCGGGGAGCGCGGGCATAGATAGGCCATTCGTTGTCAAACACGTCCAGACCGCCCTCCCGGGCCAGCATATCCATGTTGGCGTCCCAGAGGCTGTCCAGGGTGCCCACGTCTTTCCAGTAGCCGGCAAAGCGGTACGCCACCATCTTTTTACCGTCAGCGAGCATATTGGGGATGATATTTTTACCGAAATCGTTCTGGGAGACGGGATCGCCCTCGTCCTCCACCAGATATTTCCGCAGCTCCTTCCAGGAGAAGCAGTAGATACCCATGGACGCCAGGTTGCTCTTGGGATTGCGGGGCTTTTCCTCAAACTCGACGACGTTATCCTCCCCGTCCACGTTCATGATGCCGAACCGGGGCGCCTCGTCCCAGGGGACCTCCATCACGGAGATGGTGCAGGCCGCGCCGCTGCGCTTATGGCGGTCCACCATTTTTGCATAGTCCATCTTATAGATATGGTCGCCGGAAAGGATCACCACATACTCCGGGTCATACAGGTCGATAAAGCCGATGTTCTGATAAATCGCATTGGCCGTGCCCTTGTACCAGGTGCCCTGGTCGCCTTGGGCGACGTAAGGCGGCAGGATATGGACGCCGCCCTCGCTTTGATCCAGATCCCACGGCTGGCCGGAGCCGATGTAGCTGTTCAGCTCCAGGGGCTGGTACTGGGTCAGGACGCCCACTGTATCGATACCGGAATTGACGCAGTTGGACAGCGGGAAATCAATGATGCGGTACTTCCCGCCGAAGGGGATCGCAGGCTTTGCCACCTTTCCTGTCAGCACATACAGGCGGCTGCCCTGGCCGCCTGCCAGGAGCATTGCAACAACTTCTTTTTTCATTGTTCGCCATTCCTTTCCTCTTTGATACTCTTTTTCAGCGCTGTTTTTTGTCTGCCTACCGTCTTTGCAGCCGCCGTCTTCTGTTTTGGCGCGCGTAAATACCCCTCGCCCCGGAACACGACGCCCGCCATGGGCGGGATGGTCACGGCAATGCTGCAGGGACTCCCGTGGGAGGCGATCCATTCTGTGCGCACCGGGTTGGGATTGCCCGCGCCCGTGCCGCCGTAATCCGGCAGATCGGAGTTGAAGATTTCTATGTACTCCTTTTTCTGCGGCACGCCGAAGCGGTAATCGTGCAGCTCCACCGGTGAAAAATTCACCGCACAGACGACCTCCTTTCCCTTTTCGTCCTTGCGGCGGAACACCAGCACATTGTTTGTGCTGTCATCCGCCACGATCCATTCAAAGCCCTCCCAACTGAAATCCACTTCCCACAGCTCCCTGGTGGAAAGATAGAAATGATTGGCCGCCCGGAAAAACTCATGAAGCTGGCGGCAGCGTTCCTCCTCCAGCAGATACCAGTCCAACTGGCCCTCATAATGCCATTCGTTGCTCTGGCCCAGCTCCGCGCCCATGAACGTCAGCTTCTTGCCGGGGTGCATCAGAATATAGGAATAGAACGCGCGCACACCGGCGGCCTTCAAAGAATCATCCCCTGGCATTTTGCCCAGCAGAGAGCCTTTCATGTGTACGACTTCATCGTGGGAGATGGGCAGGACAAAATTCTCCGAAAAGGCATACATGAACGAAAACGTCACGTCCCGGTGGTTGTCCTTGCGGAAAAACGGGTCGAGCTTGATGTAATGGGTCATGTCGTTCATCCAGCCCATGTTCCATTTCAGGTTGAAGCCCAGTCCGCCCGCGTCCACCGGACGCGACACCAGCGGCCAGGCCGTGGACTCCTCGGCGATCATCAGCACGTCGGGATTCACCCGAAAGGCCATGCGGTTCAGGTCCTGCAAAAAGGCGATGGCCTCCAGATTTTCCTTGCCGCCCTTGCTGTTGGGCGCCCACTGGCCGTCCTTGCGGTCGTAGTCCAGATACAGCATGGACGCCACGGCGTCCACCCGCAATCCGTCGATGTGGTACTGGCTCAGCCAGTATTCCGCCGAGGACAGCAGGAAGGATTTGACCTCCGGGCGGGAAAAATCAAAGACGCGGGTTCCCCAGCCGCTGTGCTCCCACTTCCTGGGGTCGCTGTACTCGTAGCACGGCCCGCCGTCGAACTCATACAAACCGAAGGCGTCCTTGCAGAAGTGAGCAGGCACCCAGTCCAGTACCACGCCGATGCCCGCCTGATGGCACTGGTCCACAAAATACATAAAATCCTTCGGCGTGCCATAGCGGGATGTGGGCGCAAAATATCCCGTGCACTGATAGCCCCAAGACGCATCCAGGGGATGCTCCGTCACCGGTAGCAGCTCGATAAAGTTGTAGCCCATCTCCTTGACATAGGGCGCCAGCTGTTCGGCCAGGGCCCGGTAGCTCAGGGACTCGCCGTTTTCGTAGCGCCGCCAGGAGCCCAGGTGGACCTCGTAGGTATTCATGGGCGAGCGGGCAATCTTCTGCTTGCGCCGCTGCTCCCGGAACGCCTGGTCGTGCCACTCGTAGCCGCGGATATCGTAGAGCTTCGAGGCCGTCCCGGGCCGCGTTTCCGTGTGGAAAGCGTAGGGGTCCGCTTTCAAGCGCGTCTCTCCGTCCCTGCCCGTTACGGCAAATTTGTAAATATCGTATTCCTGAAGCCCCGGCACGAAGGCCTCCCAGATTTCGTGCTCCACCAGCTGCATGGGATTTGCCTCCGCATCCCAGTCGTTGAACGCGCCAACGACGGAGATCGCCTGGGCGTGGGGCGCCCAGGTACGAAAGACATAGCCGTTCGTTCCGTTCACCTGCTCGGCGTGGGCGCCGAAAAATTCATAGCCGCGGGTCTGCGTCCCCTCGTGGAACACATGGCTGTTAAACGCCAAGCCATCCCTTTTTCCCATCATTTTCCACCTCTTGTCGTTATCAGGCGAACGCCTGTCTTCTCTTTGCGGAATTCTATTTCTTTTTCTCCTATTTCTATCTTTTTTGACACAAAGATTCCTCGCAAGCCTTTTCCTGTTTGTACAAATTATACAACCGCATCAAAAATCCGTCAAGGTATAAGACTGGATTCCCTGTATGGTAGAATAGACGAAAAATTATGGTTTTTTTTGCCATGTACGCGCAAAAAGGACAGGGAAGGACCCCCGGCTCTGCGGACCAGCAGAACCGGGGGTCCTTTTTTCCGAAGCGGGGTGCTCACGGGCATAAAACGTTTTGCATGATGGCAAGGCCGCGCATGATCTCGTCTTTGGTGATGGTCAGCGGCGGCAGCAGGCGGATGGTGTCCTGCCCCGCGGTCAGCACCAGCAATCCCCCGTCGATCATCTGCCGGGCCAGAGCCTTGTGGTCCGCACCCCGGATCTGGATGCCGATCATCAGTCCCAGGCCGCGGACGGAGGCCACATAGGGGCTGTGGAGTCCCTGAATAAAGTCGCGGATCAGCTCGCCCTTGATCTTGACCTCCTCCAGCACCGCGTCGTTGAGCTGATGCAGCACAGACAGTCCGCCGGCGCAGGAGACGGGGTTGCCGCCGAAGGTGGTGGCGTGCATCCCGGGGCCGAGGACGCCGCGGCACTTTTCGTTGGACAGGATGCCGCCCAAAGGCAGTCCGCCGCCGATGCCCTTGGCAAAGGACACCACGTCCGGCAAAACGCCGTACTGCTGATAGGCGAACAGCGTGCCCGTGCGGCCGACGCCGGTCTGGACCTCGTCCACCAAAAGCAGCCAGTCCCGCTCGGCGCACAGCACCGCCAGCTGATGGACAAACTCCTGCTCCATGGGATACACGCCGCCCTCGCCCTGGACCAGCTCCAGCATCACCGCGCACACATCATCCCCCGCCGCCTCGGACACCGAGTCGATATCGTTGGCGTCGGCATAGCGGAAGCCCTCGGTAAAGGGGAAGAAATACTGGTGGAACACCGCCTGGCCCGTGGCGGCCAGGGTGGTCACCGTGCGGCCGTGGAAGGAGTTGTTCAGGGTGATGATGGTACTGCGGCCGTGGCCGTATTTATCAAAGCTGTACTTGCGCGCCAGCTTGATCATGCCCTCGTTGGCCTCACCCCCGCCGTTGGCGAAAAAGGCGGCGCTCATGCCGGAGCGGCTGCACAGCTCCGCGGCCAGGTCGATATAGGGCTGGGAGTAAAACAGATTGGACACATGGGCCAGGCGCAGCGCCTGGGCGCCCACGGCGCTGGCCCACTGCCAGTTGCCGTAACCCAGGGAATTGACGCCGATGCCGGAGGTGAAGTCCACATACTCCCGCCCCTCCACGTCGTACAGCAGCGCTCCCTGGCCATGGTCGATGGCGATGGGGAAGCGCCCGTAGGTCTGCATCATGCACTGGGCGTCCTTTTCGATCCAGTCCTGATTTTTCATGATTTCTTCCATGGTTACAAATTCTCCTTTTCCAGGATCATGGTGCCGATGCCCTCATCGGTCAGCATCTCGATCAAAATCGAATGGGGGATGCGCCCGTCGATGATATGGGTGCGCCGGACGCCCCCGGCCACCGCCTCGGCGCAGCACTCCGTCTTGGGGATCATGCCGCCGGTGAGGATGCCCCTGGCCTGATAGTCCGGCAGCTCCTCCGGCTGGATGACGTGGATCACGCTGTCCTCGTCCTTCGGGTCGGCCAGCACGCCGCGCACGTCGGTGAGCAAAATCAGCTTTTCCGCATGGAGGGCCACCGCCAGCCGGGCCGCCGCCGTGTCGGCGTTGATGTTGTACACATACCCCTCGTCCGTATTGTCCGCCGCCTGGGCCACGGTGGCCACGATGGGGATAAAGCCGTTGGCCATGGCCGTCTCCAGCACCTCCGGGTGGATGGCGGTGATCTCGCCCACCAGGCCGTAGTCCTCCCCGTCGCCCCGGTCCAGCTTTTTCGCCTGGATCAGCATGGAGTCCAAGCCCGAAAGGCCCACCGCCCGACCGCCGATGCGGGAAATGCGGTCCACCAGGTTCTTGTTCACCTTGCCGCACAGCACCATCTGCACAACGTGCATCGTCTCCTTGGTGGTGTAGCGCAGTCCGTTGATGAAATGGGACTCGATGCCCAACTTGTCCAGGATCTCGCTGATCTCCGGTCCGCCGCCATGGACCAGCACCACCTTGACGCCCACTAAGTTCAAAAGGACGATGTCCTCCATCACCGCCGCGAACAGATCGCTGTTGATCATGGCGTTGCCGCCGTATTTGACCACGACGGTCTTGCCGTTGTATTGCTGGATATAGGGCAGGGCCTGGACCAGGGTCTGGGCCCGCTCAAAATTTGCATTGCCTGTCATTGTCATGCCTGTTCCGCCTTCTTTATCTGGAATGCTCCCGAACCGTCGCGTGCTCCCGCCTTTTTCGGGATGCTCCCGTTTTTTCGTTTCTTCTTCAACTTTCTCCTTGATGCGCCCGTTGGAAACCGCGTCTCCCCCGGTCAGGTCCTGTAATCCCCGTTGATGCGCACATAGTCGTAGGTCAGATCGCAGCCCCAGCAGGTGCACGACGCCGTCCCCGTGCGCAGCGCGATGCGGATGACCACTTCCTCTTCGCTGAGGACCGTTTTCGCCTTCTCCTCGTCAAAGTCCAGGCCGCGGCCTCCTTTGCAGACCGCGATCTCTCCGGCAGCGGAGGCAAAGACCACGTCCACCGTGTCCGGGTCGAAGGGGACGCCGGAGTAGCCCATGGCGCACAGCACCCGGCCCCAGTTGGCGTCGCAGCCGAAGATGGCCGCCTTGGTCAGACTCGAGGCGATCACGCTCTTGGCCAGCGTCTCCGCCGCCGCCTCATCCGCCGCGCCGGAGACGGTACAGGTGATCAGATGCTGCGCGCCCTCGCCGTCCCTGGCCATCCGGCGGGCCAGATCGACGCACAGGGCCGTCAGGGCCTCGACAAACCGCCCATAGTCCTCCCCTTCCCCGGTGATCTCCGCGTTGCCCGCCATGCCGTTGGCCAGCAGGATGCAGGTGTCGTTGGTCGAGGTGTCCCCGTCCACGCTGATGCGGTTGAAGCTGGCGTTCACCGCCCGGCGCAGGGCCGCTTCCGCCATCCCACGGGAGATGGCGCAGTCGGTGGTCAAAAAGCACAGCATCGTGCCCATGTTGGGGTGGATCATCCCGGAACCCTTGGAGATGCCGCCGATGTGGACGGTCTTTCCGTCCACCGTCAGCGTGACAGCCTGTTCCTTCTTCACTGTGTCCGTGGTCATGATGGCCTGGGCCGCCGCGCCGGAGCCGTCCGCGCTCAACAACGAAGCTAACCTGGGCAGCGCCCCTTCGATGGCTTCCACATTGATCCGCTGGCCGATGACGCCGGTGGAGGCAACCGCCACGTCTTTCGCCGCGATCCCCAGGGCCGCCGCCGCCGCTTCTCCCATGCGCCTGGCGTTTTCCATGCTCTCATCACAGCAGGCGTTGGCGTTTCCGCTGTTGGCCACGACCGCCTGGGCTCTCCCGTCCTTCAGCAGCTCCCGCGTCAGAAGCACCGGCGCGGCCTTGACCGCATTTTTCGTAAACATCCCGCAGGTCGTACAGGGCGTTTCGGAATAAAGCAGCATCAGGTCGTTCTTCTCCGGCGCGCTGCCCGCCTTCACACCCGCATGGACGCCTGCCGCCGTAAATCCCTTTGCGGCGCAGACGCCGCCGTCTATGTAATTCATCCCGGTCCCATCCTTTCCGTGCGGCGCAGCCGTCCGCCGGGCCGCTGTCCGCTGTTACAGATGCAATCCCGCCGTCTCCGGCAGGCCCAGCATCAGGTTCATATTCTGCACCGCCGCGCCCGACGCGCCCTTACCCAAATTGTCAAACAGGGCGGTGACGGTAAACTGTTCGTCATTCCCCGCCAGGATCAGGGACAGGGTGTCCTTGCCCCGCCACTGGTTCGCGTAAATCTTAAAGCCGCTGTCGATGCCCGTTTCCGGGTCCGTGGGGTCGCCCTCCACGCGGACGATCCCGTCCGCTCCGGCTGTACTGATATAAAACTCAGACAGCCTTTGCCAGACCTCGTGGAGCGTTTTAACGCCCCGCAGCTGGCTCATATGCAGCATCACCGTCGTGGCCATGCCCTTGTAATAATCGTCCACAATGGGGACAAACACCGGCGGGACCGTCAACCCGGCGCGCAGCTGCATCTCCGGCAGGTGCTTGTGGTCCTGGCACAGGCCGTACAGCGCCGGACTGGCGCACGCCGCGGGGCGGTCCTCCGCCTCGTACCGGGCGATCATCTTCTTGCCGCCGCCGGAGTAGCCGGTGAGGGAAAAGCAGGTCAGGGGCGTATCCGGGTCCAGCAGGCCCATCCCTACCAGGGGCGCGGCAATGGAGAGGAACCCCGTGGCGTGGCAGCCGGGATTGGCCACCCGCATCCCCTCCGCGATCCGCGCCCGGTGCAGCCGGGACAGCTCCGGGAAACCGTACACCCAGTCCGTCTTCGTGCGGTGGGCGGTGGAGCAGTCGATGACCCGGGTGCGGCCGTTTTCGATCAGGGACACCGCCTCCCGCGCCGCCTCGTCCGGCAGGCAGAGAAATACCAGGTCCGCCTCGTTGAGGAACTTCCACCGCTCCGCCACGTCCTTGCGCTTGTCTTCGTCGATCAGAAGCAGCTCGATGTCCTCCCGGTCCCCCAGACGCTCGTAGATCTGGAGCCCGGTCGTACCCTCTTTGCCGTCAATATATACCTTCGGTTTGCTCATGGTCCGTTACGCTCCTTCCCGCGTCTGGATAAACGCCTCGATGGCGGCGATCTGCCGTTCCGTTTCCGCTTTTGCGGGACCGCCGAAGGACGCGCGGCTCATGGCGCAGTTTTCCATGGAAAGCGCTCCATACACGTCCTCTTCAAACAGGGGAGAGATGTCCTTCAATTCATCAAGGGACAACTCTTCCAGCGTCTTGTCCCGCTCCTGGCAGTAGTACACGAGGTTGCCCACGGCGGTGTAGGCGTCCCGGAAGGGCATCCCCTTTTTCGTCAGGTAATCAGCACAGTCCGTGGCGTTGATAAAACCCCGGTTCGCCGCGGCGCGCATCTTGTCCGGCCGGACGGTCATCGTCTCCAGCATCCCCGCAAAGACGGGCAGGCACATCTTGACCGTGTCCACCGTGTCAAAGACCGGCTCCTTGTCCTCCTGCATATCCTTGTTGTACGTCAGGGGCAGGGACTTCATGGTGGTCAGCAGGCCCATCAGCGCGCCGTAGACCCGCCCGGTCTTGCCCCGCACCAGCTCCGCCACGTCCGGGTTCTTCTTCTGGGGCATGATGGACGAACCGGTGGAATAGGCGTCATCCAGGGTGATAAATTGAAATTCCCAACTGCACCAGAGAATCGTTTCCTCCGCCAGGCGGGACAGGTGCATCATCAAAATGGACATGCCGCTGAGGAACTCGATGGCGTAGTCCCGGTCGGACACGCCGTCAAGGCTGTTGCCCATGGGTCGGGCAAAGCCCAGGGCCGCCGCCGTGGCCGCCCGGTCGATGGGGTACGTTGTCCCCGCCAGGGCGCCGCTGCCCAAAGGGCATTCGTCCATACGGGCGATACAGTCCTCCATGCGCGTCACGTCCCGGCAGAACATATGGGCGTAAGCCAGCAGATACTGGGCGAAGGTGATGGGCTGAGCGCGTTGGAGATGGGTATAGCCCGGCATGACCGTCTCCGTGTGGGCCTTCGCCTGATCCAGCAGCACCTGCTGGAGATGGAGCAGCTCCGCGCGGATGTCCCCGATCTGGCGCTTGAGATAGAGCCGGAAGTCCACCGCCACCTGATCGTTGCGGCTGCGGGCCGTATGGAGCCGTTTCCCCGCCGCGCCGATGCGTTCGGTCAGGATCGTCTCGATGTTCATATGGATATCTTCGTTGTCGGCGGAGAACGTAATGTTTCCCGCCTCCACATCTTCCAAGATCCCCTCCAGGCCCGCGACGATCTGCGCCGCGTCCTCCGGGGGGATGATGCCCTGCTTTTCCAGCATCTGCGCGTGGGCGATGCTCCCCTCGATATCCTCGCGGTACAGCCGCGCGTCAAAGGAGATCGAGGAATTAAAGTCGTTGACCAGCGCGTCCGTCTCCTTGCGGAATCTTCCAGACCACAGTTTCATAGCTGCCTCCCTGCGCCAATGCGCGTTTTTTCTTTTTGCCCGGCCCTGCTCCCTCTCCCGCTGCCACGGGAAAAGGGCCGCGCCGGCTGCTCCGGTTTTCGGACAGCATAAATATACATCATATACATCCGCCGCCCCTTCGTATCCGTTCGCCATCCGGTCCCGGACAGGCCGCGAGGCGGGGAGCAGTCCCCGCCTCGCCAAAGCTGCCCGCTTTCCAATCAATGCTTTGCGCCGTTTTCGTCCACTGCCTTTTCCCTGCGCTCGTCCATCAGCGCCTGGACGGTGATGGGCAGGCCGAAGAGCTTGATGAAGCCCTCGGAATCGGCTTGATCGTAGATGGAATCCTCCTCGCCGAAGGACGCGATGGCGTCGTCATAGAGGGTATAGGGCGACCAGACGCCGGCGTTGATCATATTGCCCTTGTAGAGCTTCAGCCGGACGGCGCCCGTCACATGCTCCTGGGTGGAGGCGACAAAGGCGCTGAGGGCCTCTCGCAGGGGGGTGTACCACTGTCCGTCGTAGACGAGGTCGGCAAACTTGATGGCCACCTGCTGCTTATAATGGGCGGTGTCCTTGTCCAAGGTGATGGTCTCCAGCACCTGATGGGCGCGGTAGAGGATTGCGCCGCCGGGGGTTTCGTACACACCGCGGCTCTTCATGCCCACCAGACGGTTTTCCACCAGGTCCACCAGGCCGATGCCGTTCTTCCCGCCGATGTCGTTCAGCGCCAGCACGATCTCCTTGGGCGTCATGCTCTCGCCGTTGAGCGCCACGGGAACGCCCTTTTCAAAGTCCAGCGTAATGTACTCTGCCTTGTCCGGCGCCTGCATGGGGGAGACGCCCATTTCCAAAAAGCCTTCCTTTTCATACAGCGGCTCGTTGCCGGGGTCTTCCAGGTCCAGGCCCTCATGGCTCAGATGCCACAGGTTTTTATCCTTGGAGTAGTTGGTCTCCCGGTCGATCTTCAGGGGGATCTTGTGGGCCTCGGCGTATGCGATCTCGTCCTCCCGGGACTTGAACTCCCAGAAGCGCCAGGGCGCGATGATGGTCATCTCCGGTGCAAAATGGCGGATGGCCAGCTCGAAGCGGACCTGATCGTTGCCCTTGCCGGTGCAGCCGTGGACAATGGCGTCGGCATTTTCCGCCTTGGCGATCTCCACCAGACGCTTGGCAATCAGGGGACGGGCAAAGGACGTGCCCAGCAGGTAGCCGTCTTCATAGACCGCGCCGGCCTGCATGGTGGGAATGATATACTCGTTGACGAACTCCTCCGTCAGATCCTCCACATACAGCTTGGATGCGCCGGTGGCCTTGGCCTTTTCCTCCAGGCCCTCCAGCTCGCCGGCCTGGCCCACGTTGCCCGATACGGCGATAACCTCGCAGTTGTTGTAATGCTCTTTCAGCCAGGGGATCAGGACGGATGTATCCAGTCCGCCGGAATAAGCCAGAACGACTTTTTTGATGTCTTTCATTGCAAATGCCTCCGTTAGGTATCGTTATTGTTTTTTCTTTGATGAAAAGGTTATCAGTATTATAC
>CANSLL010000040.1 GCA_947647695.1 uncultured Clostridia bacterium
TATGAAAGCGGCAGTCGGACACTGACCTTTCTGGGAGATCCGCCGCCTAATATCGCCACCAATACATTTGAATCCTTGTCGTTAACGGCCCGCTACCCATACGGAAACACCGCTTGGGAGAGCGTAGTAAATGCCGGGGACTATGGCGGTTCCTACAGCACCACCTGGATTCCTTTTGGTGCAACAACAGTGTCCGTCAGCAATGTAACAGCGGAAAACGACAAGCTCACCGTGACGCTCAGTTCTTCGGATATCCCGTTCAAGGATTTTCGTGACTGGCCAAGCGATTTATCGAAGGTTTTCGATATGAGAGAGGCAGATGCAGATTATTTCAAACTGGATGATGCGGCGTTGTCCACAGATAAAATGTCCGTGACCTTGACCCTAAGCAAGACGGCGGAAACCACGCAGGGAAGTTTTGTCATCCTGCTCGATTACAGCATTCTGGCCGCTGTGCGGATGGACAGCAACGGAATATACCTCGAGGAGACCGCCTATTCGGTGCACTACGATTTCGGCACGCCTGACGGGCCCGCTGCGGTATCGGTCACCGCCAGCCCCAATCCGGCGGAGGTCAGGGATGGCACGGTGAGTATCACCCTCACCGCCGCCGCAGATTCGCTTCCTTTCGATGCCACCGGTGGCGCGAAAGCGGAGAATTATTCTCTGGATACAACGGCCTATACCATCGTAGGAGCAGCCGCCGGCAGCGGCGGCAAAACGGTCACGCTGACCCTGCAAGCGAAAGACTCTGCCCCAAGCAGCCTCCTTGTCGGAATCAAGGCAAACAGCGCCGCCTTTGATCTGTCAAGCCTGCCAAACGGTCAGACGGTCACGATAGACAAGATCGCGGAAGTCACCGTTAAGAAGCCGTCGACACCTCCCGACAAGCCCGGCGACGGCGGGAGCACCGGCGGCAATAACAGCAACAACAGCAACAACGGCGGGAGCACGGGCAAGACGCCGTCCAAGCCTGCTATCCCCGAGACCCCCGGCGACGGCGTCATCCCGAACGAGGTCCTGCCGCCCGTGGTAGCCCCCCAGCCGGACAAGGACCCGCCGTCCCTCATTCAAAACAGCCTCACCCCGGAGGAGGAGCATCCCATCGACTGGGGCGAGCGCATCACGCCGCCGGACTATGCCGCGGACCTCTACGACATCTTCGTCGCCGGGTCGGACAGCAGCGGCGGCAGCGCCTCCGGCGTCCTCTCCGACTGCCTGCTCAACGACCGCTATTTCACCGTTACCCCAGACAGCCCCGACGACGGCACGGGCGGCGCGATCGACTACGCCGTGGAGACGGTGGAGGAAGTGGAATTTTCCCTCAGCGACCTGTTTGCGGCGGAGAACGGCCCGGTTCTGGACAGCGTGCTCTTCGCCAACGACGATTTCTATTGGGTGGACGTCTCCCGCAGCGACCGGGCGGTGGATTACAACGCCCTCCAGCTGGGCGACGTGGTCCTGACTGGGGCCTACAACGGCGTCTATGTGGTGAAGATTCCCAAGGGCGCGGATTTTGAGACGAAGAAAAAGGAAGTGTGCTCCTACATCGCCGCCGTGTTCCAGGCCTTCGACCGGGATCACCCGGAGGTGTTCTGGCTCAGCGGCAAGTGCAAGGTCCGCATCGCCACGGTCAACGGCAGCGGCGGGCCGGAGGCCTATTTCTTCCTGTCCCTGGCGGACAACAAAGGGTTTTCCATGCGCGCGCCGGATTGGACGGCGCCGGGCATGGTGGCCGCTGGGATCCAGCGGCGCGACGCGGCGGTGGAGCGCATCCTGGCCGCGCTCCCGGCGGACGCGGCGGCAGCGGTCAAGCTCCAGGCCCTGAACCGCTATATCACGGAGCACAACGAATACAACACCTCGGCGGACCTGAACGCCATCGGCAACGAGCCCCACGAGTGCCTGGCCGCCTTAGAGGGCCGCACGGGGACGAAGGGTCCCGTGTGCGACGGCTACTCCCGGGCCTTCAAGGTGGTCTGCGACCGTCTGGGCATCCCCTGCGTGCTGGAAAACGGCTACGCCAAGACGAGCCCGGAGAGCAAGGGCACGTTCCATATGTGGAATTCCGTGGAGGTCGGCGGCAGCTGGTTCGGCGTGGACACGACGTGGAACGACCCCGTGGTCCGGGGCGTCAGCGGCGCGAAAACGGGGTATGAAAACGAGCGCTATTTCCTGGTCGGCTCCAACACGGCGGTGCGGGGCATGACCTTCGCCGCCTCCCATCCGGTGACGAACCGGGCCGCCGTGGGCGGCGTGGCCTTTGACAACGGCCCGGCCCTGAGCACGGTGGCGTTCTCGGCCCTTCCGGCCCAGTCGGGCCTGTCCGTGGGCGCCCTGGGCTTCGTGGACGTGCCGGTGTGGGAGTGGTTCGCCGGTTCTGTGGCATATCTGTATGAAGAGGGCCTGATGATGGGCGTGAGCGCGGACCGGTTCGCGCCCCATGATACCATGACCCGTCAGGAGATGTGGATGGTGCTGGCCCGCCTCAGCGGGGCGCGTCCGGCGACGCTGGAGGACGCGACGGCGTGGGCCGTAAAGCAGAACATCACCGACGGGAGCACGCCCGAGGCGGCCATGACCCGCCAGCAGATGATGACGGCCCTGTGCCGTTACAGCGCCCAGCAAGGCCGCAGCACGGCGGCCAAAGGGGACCTGTCCGCTTTCAGCGACCGGACCCAGGTGGAGGACTACGCCCGGGAGGCCATGACGTGGGCCGTGGGCGAAAAGCTGGTCGCGGGCACGGACAAGGGGCTGCTGGACCCCAATGGCACGGCGACCCGCGGCCAGGTGGCGGTGATCCTGCAACGGTTCTGCGCCGCGGCGAACGCGGGCGCGTAAGCGCCAGCGGGCCGGGTCAGGAACCGGGAAACGATAAAGCCGGCGCTGGACGCTTTGGTGCGTCTAACGCCGGCTTTTTTGGCGGTAGCGTCAAAAAGGACCGGGGAATACCCCGGTCCTTTTCTGTCGTTTCTTGCCGTACCGGCCTGCCCGGCCCGGTGTATTCCGACCGGTTCGCAGCGCTAATCTTTTTCGCGCTGGATATGTTTCTATCTTTTTCGACAAAAACCCGTTTGTTTCCTGTTCACCACCAAAGCCTCCTTTCTGAAAAAAGGAGGCTTTTTTCCCCTGCGTGGAACGGGAGTTTTACAACAGTCAAAGGCGGAGGATACGCATTTGCGTATCCTCCGCCTTTGTAACATAAAACAGCCGTTACCGTTCCTCGCGGAAATAATTGTTGCCCAGGTTTTCCGGGATGTGGCTCCCCTTCGCGCCCCGGATGGACGCCGCCAGCAGCACGATGGCTGTGATCACAAAGGGCAGCATATTGAAAAACGCAATGGGAATCACCGCGGGCATGTAGTACTTCAAAATGCGCAGCGCGCCGAACACAAAGCTGCCCAGGATCGCCATTTGAGGCTTCCACGCCGCGAAGATGACCAGCGCCACGGAGATCCAGCCAAGACCGCCCACGCAGTCCGAGATCCACACGCCGCCGTTGATGACCATGGAGCAGTATGCCCCGCCGATGCCGCAGATGCCGCCGCCCAGCAGGATGTTGATGTACTTCCACTTCGTGACCCGGATGGACGCCGCGTCCGCCGCCGCCGGGTTTTCGCCGATGGCCTGGGCGTTCAGCCCCGCCTTGGTGCGGAACAGGTACCACCCGCAGGCCAGGGCGATGGCGATGCCCACATAAGTAAACGGATCGTAGCTGAACAGCAGCTTGCCCAGCACCGGGATATCCGACAAAAACGGGATATCCACGTTCTTCATCTGTTCGATCAGGTTCGCCGGGAGCTGCCAGTTGTTCGTCCCCGTGCGGCCGATCATGTATACGCCCACGAAGTTCGCAAAGCCGATGCCGAAAATGGTCAGCGTCAGGCCGATGACGTTTTGGTTGGCCATAAAGCTCACCGTCAGCACGGCGTAGATCAGGGCCGAGAGCATCCCCGCCAGGAACGCAAAGACCATGGCGCAGGCCAGGTTTCCCGTGGCGTAGCCCGCCGCGAAGCCGGCCACCGCGCCTACGGACATCATGCCCTCCACGCCTAAGTTCAGATGGCCCACCTTCTCGGACATGATCTCGCCCACGGTGCCGAACAGCAGCGGCGTGCCCGCGCCCACGGCGGCTACGATGAATTTCAAAATGAACGCTAAAGAGATCATTTCTCCTCCGCCTCCTTTTCCCCGGACGCCGCGTCCGTATCCGCCGCCGTTTTCACCGGCAGCTTTTCCCTGTGGCCGCGGAAGACCAATTTATAGCGGATGAAAAACTCCATGGCCATGATGAAAAACAGGATGATGCCCTGGAGGATGTCGGCGCAGTCCGTGGACAGGCCGTAGGCCGACTGGACCACGCTGGAGCCCTTGACCAGGATGCTGAAGGCGAAGGAGACGATCAGCGCCACGAAGGGGTTCAGCTGGGCCAGCCAGGCGATGATGATGCCCGTAAAGCCCACGCCTCCGGCCACGCCGGCGCTCAGGGTGATATCCGAGCCGGTGGCCTGGACCATGCCGCCGATGCCGGCGATGCCGCCGGAGAGGAACATGGTGCGCAGCACCACCCGCCGCACGTTGATGCCCGCGTAGCGCGCCGTGTCCCGGCTCTCGCCCACCACGCCGATCTCGTAGCCCTGTTTTGTCTTTTTTAGGTAGAGGAACACTAACACCACCAAGATCAGCATCACGATCCAGCCCGCGTGGACGCCGAAGACCTTGTCCAGCATGGCCTTGGGAGCGAAGCGGGCGATCTTGTTAAAGCCCGCCGCCTCCGGGTCCCGCCAGGGACCGTCCCGCAGGAAGGTGACGATGTACAATGCGATGTAGTTCAGCATCAGGGTAAATAGCGTTTCGTTGGTGCCCCACTTTTCCCGGCACGCCGCGGGGATCAGGCCCCACAGCCCGCCGCCCACAAAACCGGCGATAAACATCACCGCCAGCAGCAGGAGATGGGGCATCCCGCTGCAAAAGAGGGCGAAGAAGGAGGCAAACACCGCGCCCATGATGAGCTGGCCCTCGCCGCCGATGTTCCAAAAGCGCATCTTAAAGGCCAGGGTGACGCCCAAGGCGGAGATGCACATGGGGATGCAGAACTTCACCGTGGCCTGGATGGCCATGGGGGAGCGGAAGCAGCCGGAGACGATGGTGGCGTAAATTTCAAAGGGGTTGTAGCCGATCAGGGCGATGAACAGCCCGCCCACCGCCAGGGCCAGCACCACGGCTAGGACGCGCAGGCCGATGCTCTGCCGGGTGGACAGCTCCGCGTGCTTGACGACGCGCAGCAAAGGTTCCTTTTTAGCCGTTCCCATATTCCATCACCTCCTGTGCGGATTCTCCGGTCATCATCAGACCGATCTGTTCCTTGCTCACCGCCGCGGCGTCCACCACGCCGGTGACCTTGCCGTGGCACAGCACTAAAATGCGGTCGCACAGCTGGAGCAGCACGTCCAGGTCCTCCCCGATGTACACCACCGCCACGCCCTTTTTCTTCTGTTCGTTCAGCAGGTCGTAGACAAGATAGCTGGAGTTGATATCAAGGCCCCGCACGGGGTAGGCGGTGATCAGCAGATCGGGATTGGACTCGATCTCCCGGCCCAGGAGCACCTTCTGCACGTTGCCGCCGGACATCATGCGCACCGGGGCCTCCACTCCGGCGGTGACGATGTCCAGCTTTTCCACCAGCGACTCGGCCATGGCCCGGGCGGGCGCGCGGTCCACAAAGGGGCCTTTTCCCTGGGTGTAGGTCTTGAGGAGCATATTGTCCGTCATGCCCATGCCCGCCACCAGGCCCATGCCCAGGCGGTCCTCGGGGACAAAGCTCATAGAGATGCCCATCTCGATCAGCTCCCGGGGCGTTTTGCCCGCCAGGTTTTCTTTTTTATAGAGGATGGCCCCCTGGGCCGGCTGGATCAGACCGGCGATGGTCTCGCACAGCTCCTTCTGGCCGCTGCCCGCCACGCCGGCCACGCCCAGGATCTCCCCCGTGCGGATGGAGAAGCTCACGTCGTCCAGGGCCACGCTGCCGTCCTTGCGGCGGACGGTCAGATCCACCAATTTCAAAATGTCCTCCGGGTCCTCCGGCTTGGGACGGTCGATCTCCAGCGTCACGGCCCGGCCCACCATCAGCTCTGTCAGCTTGGAGACGTTGACCTCCGCGGTGTTCACGGTGCCGTAGCTCTTTCCCTTGCGCAGGATCGTCACCCGGTCGGAGATGGACAGCACCTCGTTGAGCTTGTGGGTGATGATGATGACGGCGCAGCCGGCCTTGCGCATCTGGCGCAGAATCGCAAATAACTTGTCCGTTTCCTGGGGCGTCAGCACCGCCGTGGGCTCGTCCAGGATCAAAATACGCGCGCCCCGGTAAAGGACTTTCAAAATTTCCACCGTCTGCTTTTCCGACACGCTCATGGCGTGGATGGGCTTATCCGGGTCCGTTTCCAGACCGTATTTTTCACACAGGTCCTCCACCTTCCGGCGCAGGACCTTGGGCGGCAGCTTTTTTCCCGGCGTGCCCAGCTCGATGTTTTCCATCGCCGAAAAGATGTTCACTAACTTGAAATGCTGATGGATCATGCCGACGCCCAGATTTTGGGCGTCCAGCGGGCTTTGAATGGACGCGGCCCTGCCGTCCACATAGATGGTCCCGCCGTCGGGATGGTAGATGCCGGAGATCATGTTCATCAGCGTGGTCTTGCCGCTGCCGTTTTCCCCCAGCAGGGCAAGGATCTCGCCGTAGCGGACGTCAAGGTCGATCTGATCGTTGGCGACCACGCTGCCGAAGACCTTGGTGATCTTGTCACAGCGGATGGCGTATTCCTGTTCGGCCATGTGCATTCCCCCCATGAGGTATTTCAAAAAAGTGGCAGAGCCACTTTTTTGAGAGAGTTTCGCTACGTTCGCGCCTCGGTGGACTGCCTGCGGCAGTCCATTCGACACTCACTGCGCGCATCGTGTTTTTTCCCCGTACATGCCGGGGAAAAAACGATTCAAATACTTTGCCGCCTGCGGGCGGCAAACTCCTGCGGAGTGCTTTTTGCGTATCTGGATTTGAAAATCTTAAAAAGAGGGCGGCGCTTGGCTGCCGCCCTCTTTTTTCTGCCTTACTGTCTTATTTGACGACGACGTTCTTGTAGTACTTGGTGATGGCGGCGTAGTTGGTGCCGTCCACCTCCAGCGTGGTGCCGTCGTTGCACTCCATCACGCCGTCGCAGCCGATGGTGTTGCCCGCGGCGTCGGTGTAGGTGCCGGTGAACACGTCGAAGGAGCCGTCGTTGATGGCGGCCTCGGCGATGGCGATGGCGTCCTGGGTGCCCTCAGCCGCCTCGGGAGACAGGGCGGTGATGTCCAGCAGGCCGTCGGCCAGGGAGCCGAAGTAGTTCTCCACGTTGGTGCCGGGGACCCAGGTGCCGTTGATCACGTTCTGCACGGCGGTGGTGTAGTATGCGCCCCAGTTCCACACGACGCTGGTCAGCACCGCGTCGCCCACCTCGGCGGTCATGTCGGAGTTATAGCCCACGCCCCAGACGTTGTTGTCTCTTGCCTTGATCTGGGGGTTGTTGGTGTCGCAGTGCTGGGCGATGACGTCGCAGCCGTCGTCGATCAGGGCCTGGGCCGCCTGGCCCTCGCCCTCGGGATCGTACCAGGAGTTGGTCACCTTGACCTCCACCACGGCGTCGGGGTTGACGGAGGCAACGCCCATGGCGAAGGCGTCGATGCCGGAGGTGCACTCGCCGTTCTCGCTGCCCTGGGCGGAGACGTAGCCGATCTTGTTGGTCTGGGTCTTCAGGCCGGCGGCGATGCCGGAGAGGAAGCGGGCCTGATAGATGCGGCCGAAGTAGTTGTTGAAGTTGGTGCCGTTGGACTTATAGCCGGTGCCGTGGGAGAAGAACACGTCGGGGTGCTCCGCGGCCAGGGCCTCGCAGGTGTCCATATAGCCCCAGGAGGTGGCGAAGATGATGTTGCAGCCTTCCTCGATGCACTCGTTCATGGCGTTCTCAATGGCGGTGGCGTCCGCGTCATCGATGTTGTTCTTGCGGACGATCTGGTCGTCGCTCAGGCCCAGGTTCTGCTGCATGGCGACGATGCCCTGGTCGTGGGTGTAGCTGTAGCCGGAGCCGGTGGCGGGGTCGCCGATGTGGATCACGCCCACCTTGATGTTCTCCACGGCGATGCCTGCGCCGCCGCCCTCGTTGCCGCTGTTGGACGGCTGCTCGTTGTTGTTATTGCCGCAGCCTGCGAACAGGGCCGTCATCATGGCCAGGGCGCAAACAAATGCGAGAATCTTCTTCATGTCTGATCTTCCTCCAAAAAATTCAATATTTATTACAACGCACTTCCAAGCGTTATAACCCTTTTGCCCGCCAAGGCGCGGTCACTGGGGACGGAACGTAAGAGCGCCGCCGCTGTCCATCCGGTCCACGATGGCCAGGGACTCCACCCGCAGCCCGCGCTTACGCAATAATTGACCGCCCTCCTGAAAACCTTTTTCAATGGCGATCCCCGCGCCCACCACAACGGCGCCGGATTGCTGGCAGACGTCCAGCAGGCCCAGCAGGGCGTTGCCCTTGGCGAGGAAATCGTCGATCAACAGGATGCGGTCATGTTCGTCGAGATATTTTTTTGAAATGCGGATGTCGTATACTTTATTATGGGTAAAAGACGCCACGGAGCTGGTGTAGACGTCGCCGTCCAGGTTTTTGCTCTCGGATTTTTTCGCAAAGACCACCGGCACGCCGAAATACTGGGCGGTCACGCAGGCGATGCCGATGCCGGAGGCCTCGATGGTGACGATCTTCGTCACGTTTTCCCCGCCGAAGAGGCGGAAGAACTCCTT
Organism: uncultured Clostridia bacterium; assembly: GCA_947647695.1. Taxonomy (GTDB): domain Bacteria; phylum Bacillota; class Clostridia; order Oscillospirales; family Oscillospiraceae; genus Pseudoscillospira. The sequence continues at coordinate 8,837 of CANSLL010000040.1, forward strand.
GCCCATTTCGTTGAACAGGCCGATATCCATCTGGTGGTTCAAAAAGGCGTCCACCTTCAGGACGTTCCCCTCCCGGACGACGCCGTCTTTACGGATGCGTTCTTCCATCAGCTGCATAACAGATGCTCTTCCTTTCATCCGGCGCCGGGCGCGCCGTAGCGTGGTGCAAAAAACGGTCAAAAGCGCTTAACGCTGCAAAAAACGGCTTCGGGATCGCGGGAACTGTCCCATCCTGCGGCAGGGAATCGCCGGGGATGAAATAAGTAATTTCATTATATCCAGCCGCAAAAAGTTTTTCAACAACAAAATCGAAAAAGCGGCTCATTTTCCGTTCATTTCTTTGATTTCCCGCAAAATGCACAAAAGGCGCGGAAATTTGACGGCGGCTTTTGACAGCTTTTTCTCGCCGCGCGCCGCCGGGCGGGCTTTGGAAGGGGCGGCGGCGTCCCTGTTCTGGGGCTGCGGAGGGGAAAAAATGAGCCTCCCGCATTTGCGGGAGGCTCAGGAAGATCGTGGAAAGGGCGCGCCGATACGCCCCGTTTTCTGTTTTGACGGCCTGTCAGCCGGCCCTGGGCGATTCCCAGGTGGGCGCGGTGGTCAGGTCCGGCAGATACGACCGGTTGTCCTCGCTGTCCGCGCTGCCGCCGCCGTTGTCACCGCCGCTGTTATCGTCCTCCGGCGGCGCGGGCGTCTCGGGGACCGGCGTCTCCGGCGCGGCGGGCTGCTCCGGCGGCGTCTCCGGCGTCTCCGGTGTGGACGGCGGGGTCTCCGGTGTGGACGGCACGGACGGCTGCCCGGATACGGGCGCGTCTCCGCCGGGGCCCACCAAGATGATCTTGTTGCGGGCGCTGTAGGTGCTCCGGGCCTCCTCGTTGCGGCTGATCAGCTTGCCGTCCTTGTCGTAGATGCAGCGGTAGGTGACCACCTTATAGCCGGTGTAGCCGTTCTGCTCCTGCCGGCGTTCGCCGGGGGCCAGGGTGGGGTCCTCCTTTTCCTCGGTCTCGTAGGCCGTGGAGGACAAGGTCTTGTATTCCACCTTCGCGGTATTGCCCGTCAGGTTCGTGCCATAGACCGTGCAGGTGGCCTTTCCGTTGGCGTAGGTCACGGACAGCTTGATGGGATAGTCCGTGTTGTTGCGGAACTTGAGGTCCGGCCCGCCCCAGCTGACGGTGGCGTCCATGCCTAGGGGGATGTATCCGGGCCAGAACATGTGGTTCGTGCGCTGGACGATTTCCAAATTGGACCGCAGCACGGCCAGGTACACCGTGGAGGAGATCTGGCAGATGCCGCCGCCGTACTCGTCCACCGTCTTGCCGTTGAGGTACGCCGCGGCGGGCAGATAGCCGTTGGCCGCGGTGCGCTGGCCCAGGGCGTCGTTATAGGAAAAGACCTCGCCGGGGTTGAGCACGACGCTGTTGCAGGACTTGGCCGCCAGGCCCACGTTGTGCCTGCGGTTGGCGCTGCCGCTGACGTTGGTGGTGCAGCTGCCCAAGGCGTCCCGGAAGAGGTACTTGGCCATCTCCTCCTTGGTGATCTTCGGCTTCGTCACGGTGATGGGGACCGCGAACTCCTCCCCCGCCGCCGCCGCGTCCATCAGGGCCTGGGCGGCGCCGGGATCGAAATCCACCCCCGTGTCGCCGTCCCGGACCGCGCCGGCGGTCTTGTCGTAGTAAGCGTTGGACGCTTCCTTGTGGGCGTCCCGATAGATCTCCTCCATGGTCACCGATACGGGCTCTTTTGCCGTCAGGGCGCAGTGGACCCCGTCCAGATCATACTCCGCCACCGCGGTCTTTACCGTCTCCAGCAGGGCGTCCCGGTCCAAAAGGTACCCGCCGGCGGGCTTGGTGACGTACATCGTGTCGCCCTCAATGCGCCAGGCGCACTCGGTCACCGCTTCGTCCGCCTGACCGGCGATGGCGGCGACGGCCTCCTTTGCCGCCGCCTCGTCCATGGAAAGCGCCGGGGCCACGGCGCGGCCTAAGAGCAGGGACGAGGCGTAGGCCACGCCGCTGGTGAAGAAATTGCCGCTGCGGCCGCTGTGGTAGGCCGCTGCCGCGGCCTGGTCCGGGTCCGCGGCGATGTGGATGTCCGACAGGGGGATGGAGAAGGACAATGGCGCGCCGTCCCCGGCGGCGGAGCGGTCCACCGTGACGGAGAGGGACGCGTTTTCGTAGGCTGCGGGCAGTTCCCCGGCCAGGACCGCCGCGGCCTCCTGTTCCGTCATCCCGCCCACGGCGATGCCCGCCACCTCGGTGCGGGGATAAATGGTGTCGCTGGCCGCGGCCAGGACGCAGGGGGCCAGCAGTACGGCGGCGATGGCCGCGGCCACAGCGACGGCGGCGGCCGGTGATTTTTTACGTTCTGTCTCCTCCGCGGCCCGTTTGGGCGCAGATCGTTTTTCACTCATAATATGGATACGCTCCCTTTTATAGTTGCACAAACGGGGAAAACCGGCGCGCCGCGGCGGCTGGCCCCATTCCTACCAGTATATTCTTTCGTATTCTACCACATTTTTTCTGCCAATGGATTACAAAGTAATTACAAATCGGCGGCGGGATATTTTCCCGTCTTTTTTCCCCGTTTTTTCCCCCGCCTTTTTTGTTTTTCCGCGATTAGCGGTTGACTTGCCCCAGGAGAAAAGTTACAATAAAACAATACGGTTTCCCCTTGCCGCCCGGCGGGACGGGAGGAAAAAGGGGGATCCTATCGTGATATTATGTGGAGGAGAGTTTGATCATGTCTGTCAAGTACATTTTTGTTACCGGCGGTGTGGTTTCCGGCCTGGGCAAGGGGATCACGGCCGCGTCCCTGGGACGGCTGCTCAAGCAGCGGGGCCTGCGGGTGACCATCCAGAAATTCGACCCTTATCTGAACGTGGACCCCGGCACCATGAGTCCGTACCAGCACGGCGAAGTATTTGTGACAGACGACGGCGCCGAGACCGATCTGGACCTGGGCCACTATGAGCGCTTCATCGACGAGAGCCTGACCCGCAACTCCTCCGTTTCCTCCGGCCAGATCTACTGGAACGTGCTCAACCGCGAGCGCACCGGCGACTACCTGGGCCGCACGGTCCAGGTCATCCCCCATATCACCAACGAGATCAAGAACCGGGTCTATTCCGTGAGCGAAAACACCGACGTGGTCATCACCGAGATCGGCGGCACCGTGGGCGACATCGAGTCCCAGCCCTTCCTGGAGGCCATCCGGCAGGTGGCCGTGGAGGTGGGCCGCCAGGACGTGATGTTCATCCACGTCTCCCTGATCGTCTCCATCCCCGGCTCCGGGGAGCTGAAGTCCAAGCCCACCCAGCACAGCTGCAAGGAGCTGCTGAGCATCGGCATCCAGCCCGACGTCATCATGTGCCGCTGCGACCAGGAGATCCCCCAGGACATCATCGACAAGATTGCCCTGTTCTGCAATATTCCCAAGGAAAACGCCATCCCCAACCTCACCGCCCCGATCCTCTATGAGGTGCCCCTGATGCTGGAAAAGGAGGGGCTGGCAGAGGTGGTCTGCAAGCGTCTAGGCCTGCCCTCCGCCGCGCCGGACCTGACGGAATGGGAGCGCATGGTCCACCGGGCCAAGCATGTGGACGGCAAGGTACACATCGCCCTGGTGGGGAAATACACCGCGCTGCACGACGCATATCTCAGTGTAGTGGAGGCCCTGACCCACGGCGGCATTGAAAACGATGTGAGCGTGGAGATCCAGTGGGTGGATTCCGAGGGCGTCACCACCCAAAATGCGGCGGAGCTTTTGGGCGGCGCGGACGGCATCATCGTCCCCGGCGGCTTCGGCGACCGGGGCATCGAGGGGATGATCTCCTCGGCCCGGTACGCAAGGGAGCAGGGCGTGCCCTATTTCGGCATTTGTCTGGGGATGCAGATGGCGGTGGTGGAATACGCCCGCAACGTCTGCGGCCTGGAGGGGGCCCACTCCGGCGAGCTGGCGCCCAATACGAAGTACCCCGTCATCGACCTGATGCCCGACCAGGTGGCCGTGACCTCCAAGGGCGGCACCATGCGTCTGGGGGCATATCCCTGTGTGCTGGCGGAGGGGTCCCGGGTCCGGGACATTTACGGCGCGGAGGAGATCAGCGAGCGCCACCGCCACCGCTACGAGTTCAACAACGAGTACCGCGACACCCTCACCGCCGCGGGCTTGCAGCTGAGCGGCCTGTCCCCCAACGGGCGGCTGGTGGAGATCGTGGAGGCGCCGGATCATCCCTGGTTCGTGGGCGTCCAGTTCCACCCGGAGCTGAAGTCCCGGCCCAACCACGCCCATCCCCTGTTCCGCGATTTTATCCGCGCGGCCAAGGAGCGGAGGGAAAGAAAGGCGTGACCGCCCTCCGGTTCGAGGCCGGCCGGATTTGGGGCAAAGGGACGGTTGCCGTCCGCGGCGGGTACGATCGTTGAGACACCCAAAGGGCCCGAAAGGCCAGGCGCATTTGAATCAAAAAAACGGGATTGCATCAGGTGCAATCCCGTTTTTATCTGCGCTGACCGCTGTCCGCCGGTTCGGAAAACCGCCGGTCCGGCGGCAAAGGAGTTAGTCCGCGCCGGTGTACGGCTTGTCCGTCTCCACGAACACGGCGCCGTTGTAGCCCACGTTGAAGCCTAAGGTCTGGCCGAGGTCGCGGAGCTTGAAGTAGGTGTATCCGCCGCCCTGGTCGTCCCGCAGCTGGATGGCGTTCATCTCCTGGGCCGTGCCGTTCACATCGACCTTCTGGGCGCCGCCGGTGTAGGCCCGGTCGCCGGAGAAGGGCGTCTTCATCTCCGAGCCGTTGGGCTGGTAGGCAACGCCCCGGAGCACGCCGATGCGCCCGTCATAGGAAACATCGAACTGGGCCGGGGTACCGTTCAGGACATAGGCCAGATCCCGCAGCTTGATGTAGTTCGTGCTGTACCCGTTTTCGTCCTTCAGGGCGTACATCTGGAATTCCACCGCCTGGCCGTCCACGACCACCGTCTGGGTCGCGGCCAGAGCCTTCGGCGTTTCCGGTTCCGCCGCCGTTTCCGGCCAGCGGGTCAGGAGGTAATCGGCTTTCATCACCTCGTTTTTGCTGAGGGTCCGGCCCCAGTGGATGCTGTTGTTGTAGTTGCCTTCCGCGATCACCACGCCGCTGTCCTTCTTCTCCAGTACGATGACGCTGTGGGTATCCTGGTTGATCCGCAGGATGTCGCCCACCCGCACATCGGCGTAGGAAAATTCGTTTGCTTCCAGCATCCGGGCGGGGAGATCGCCGAAGGCGGCGTCGCTGAGCAGAAAAGCGAAGGCCGCGCAGCCAAAGCCGCCGGAGTAGATGCCGCCCTTCCAGTCGTATTCGTCGTTGTTGGTCCAGGGCATCCCCTCGGGGTACTGGCCCTTCATGGCTGCCATGGCGTCGTGGACCGTTTGATCGGTCAGTTCGGCGGCCCAGGCCGCAGGCATGGCCGTGGTCAGGCACAGACATAAAAGCAGGATCGTTGCAAGCAGTTTCTTTCTCATTATATTCACCTTTCTTTTCCTTAGAAGTGAGACGGCGCTCTTCGTTCCATTTTAACCGCTGGGGCAGAAAAAGGCAAGTCCCGCCCCGCCCGTTTTCCCGTGCCAGGTTTCTTTCATATGGACAATGCCGGCCGCCGGCGGTTTTACCCATGGCTTTCTTGAAATGAGAAATCATTTATGGTATGATCGGTCCGGTAAAGTTCGATTTTCGGGAGGTTGAAACGATGAGGCAGGTTGCACAATTAGACGTGAGCTATAGCACGGACGAAAGCCGCTGCTCGGTTTTTGCCGGCGTTTGTCCATCCCAGGAGCTGTTTGAGCG
>CANSLL010000041.1 GCA_947647695.1 uncultured Clostridia bacterium
TGAAAATGTACGATTTGTAATCTGTTTTATTGGAACCGCAAGGGACCGCCTGACTGCCCGCCTGGAAAACAGGACCGGCGCCTGCGCCCTTGACCGATGGTATACTGGGGGTAAACGGCAAAATATTGTGCAAAACGACCGATAATAAGCATCCGATATCCTGCCTGCTTGTATGATATTACTTTTTTATCACTGGGGAAAATTCATTGACAAGGCTTTCTATCCGTGCTATTACCGGAATAGGGTAACAGGGACAGTGGGGACTGTCCGCCCATTTCTGACATTGGATGGCCATACGCATCGATTCAGTAAGAAAGGAGACTGTATAGCGGACGGTGAATGCTATACAAATAGTATTATGGGTAAGATTGTAAAAGGAACGCACATCGTGCAGTACCCCCAGGACGTTTCCCTCTGTGTGGGCTGCGGCGGCTGTGAAGCGGTCTGTGCCCTGGTCCACGAGGGGATGACGGGCAAGGATTGCAGCCGCATCTTCGTGAAAAAGGGTACGGCGGATATGATCCATACGGTGTACGCCTGCCAGCAGTGCGAGGATCACCCGTGCTACGACGCTTGTCCCAAGAAGGAGAAGGCGATGTGCATCGACCCGGAGACCAACATCGTTTACATCAACGAAGACGAGTGCATCGGCTGCAAAATGTGCATCAAGGCCTGCCCCTTTGACCCCAAGCGCATTTATTTCAACAAGGACAAGAAAAAAGCGATCAAATGCGACCTGTGCCGTGGCCGCGAGGGCGGCCCCGCCTGCATTGCGGACTGCCAGACCATGGTCATCGGCCTGTCCACCGACCCGGTCCCCGTTCCGCCTCCGCCGCCTGAACCGCCGAAGGTGTAAGACGCAGGCGCAATATTGAAAGGGAGGATACCGTTTATGGGTGTTACTGCAAGAAATTTGAAAAAAAGCAAAGAAAAAGACCCGACCGTATACGGCTACGCGGGCAAGATCGCCCGTTTGAATCTGACGACGAAGACCTATTCCGTGATCCCCACGGCAAAGTATCTGCCCGATTATGTGGGCGGACGCTGCATGGCCAACAAGATCTTTTATGATGAAGCAAAGCCCGGCGTCAAGGCGCTGGACCCGGAAGCGATGCTGGTGTATATGACCGGCCCCACCTGCGGCACGGGCGTGCCCACGGGCGGGCGTTCCCTGTTCACCGGCATCTCTCCGAACAACTGGCCCGAGCAGTACTGCTGGTCCGGCCTGGGCGGCTACTTCTCCGTGGAGCTGAAGTGGGCCGGCTGGGACGGCCTGATCATCGAGGGCGCGTCGCAGGACCCTGTGTACATTTATATTGAAGACGACAAGATCGAGTTCCGTTCCGCCGCGAACCTCTGGGGCAAGTACGTCCGCGAGACCCAGTATGCCTTAGAGGACATCCACGGCAAGGACGTCAAGTCCATGGTCATCGGCCCTGCGGGCGAAAATCTGGTGCGCATCGCCTCCATCGTCACCGCCCAGGATTCCGCCGCGGCCAAGGGCGGCTTCGGCGCAGTCTGGGGCAGCAAAAAGCTCAAGGCCATCACCTGCGTCGGCCACGGCCATGTGGAGGTCGCCCCGGGCAGCGTGGACAAGATCCTGGCCCTGCGGGAAAAAATGGCCAACGGCAAGGAGACCAAGTCCCTGCGTCCCGTGGTCAAAAGCTATGACTTCTTCGGCGACAACGCCAACAACCGCTGCGAGATCCCCGAGGGCTACGGCATGGCTACCGTCGCCTGCTCCTGGGGCTGCAACCAGCGCTGCGACAACTGCTATTTCGGCACCGTCGGCGCCTTTGGCGACGAGAAGATCAACCGCATCGAAAAGTGCGTCGGCCGCTACGCCCACGCATTGACCGACGATATGTTCTGGCTGCCCGTGTTCTCGTATATGACGGAGAACAACCATTTCACCTCCAGTCAGATGATGGCCGGCGAGATGCCCGGCCCGAACCTGGCCGACGGCCCGGAGCTGGCCCTGGGTAAGCTCTATAACCTCCATCCCGGCGACACGGTAAACCACTGGAAGCCCAACTGGCACAAGGGCGAGGTCATGATGGACCTGTGCGCCCAGTACGGCCTGGACAAGTGGGACATCATCGTTTGGATGTTCCCCTGGTTTGCCATGTGCAAGAAGGAAGGCCTGCTGGATGATATTGATTTCGGCATGGAGGTGGATCTGGACAGCGAGGAATTCATCCGCTACATCCTGGACATCATGGTCTACCGCAAGACCTATTACGGCGATCTGCTGGCCGAGGGTATGGCCCGCTTCGTGCGCAAAATGGGCAAGGGAAAGTACGGCGACACCCTGTATCACGGCCGGATCTCCAATGTCCTGGGCGGTCAGAAGCTGCCGCTGCACGTCTCCCAGGAGTCCGTCTGGGGCCATTCCTACCACTGGGCGGGCCGCGGCTTCCAGGGCGCCAACGACATCCAGGCCTGGTTCCCCATCGGCTTGCAGAACATGCTGCTGACCCGCGACTCCCAGACCAACAACCACTTCAAGCACACCTGGGAGTGGCACGAGGCCGTGGGCAACACGCCCGATAAGATCTGCCGCAGTCCGCTGATCGCCGAGGGCCTGCGCCGCAACATCCAGGCCGGCGAGACCAAGGACACCATCATGTGCTGCGACTTCCAGTCCCCGAATTTCTTCTATCCCACCCAGGATGCGGATATGCTCTCCGCCGCCACGGGCGACGAGTGGACCCAGGAGGAAGTGGACCGTCTGGGCGACCGCAGCTACCTGCTGATGCGCGCCATCCTGATGAAGCACTCCGGCCGCTGCCGCGACCAGGAGGTGCGGGCGATCTATCCCAACTGGATGCAGATCCCCGACGCCAGCGGTATGACCGTGTCCTGGGAGCAGCTGAACACGGCGGTAGACCTGCTGTATGACAACTTCGGCTTCGACCGCGCCACCGGCTGGCCCCTGCGGGAGACCTACGAAGCCGCCGGCATCGGCTACGTCGCCGACGATATGGACGCCCTGGGCCTGCTGCCCCGGCCCTCCGCCATGGAGCAGTTCAAGCGCGAGGGCATCGTGCCTCAGGACGAGGCGTACAACGAAAATCCTGTGTATTAAGAGAGGAGACAGCTTATGTTCCAGTGCATTTCCGTTGCCCATGTGGACCCGGCAAAGGTCGGCGCCGTTTTGGAGGCGGCCAAGGTCCTGGCCAAGGAGACCCGCGTGCAGAAGGGCAACCTTTCGTACAATGTGGTGCAGCCTGAGGGCCGGGACGATATCCTGGTCATCACGGAGCGTTGGGAGACGCCGGAGGATTTCCAGGGCCATGTGGCCAACGCCGAAGTGGAGGGCGATCCGCTGAACACCTTTGCGAAGACCATGGACCCGTCCTGCACGGCGCCCCCGGAGATCTATCCGGGCATGGTCCTTGTGTAAAAGATCCCGGCTATTTTGCGGCAGGAGGCGGAGTGCGGACTCTGCCCCCGCCGCTTTTTTCGGATCGGGACGCCTGCTTTTGCGGCGGGTCCCCTTTTTGCCGGAGGTTCAGAACGGGAAAGGACAGGCATATGGATTTCAAAACCTTGATGTATTTTACCAGCGCGGCAGAGACGCTGAACTTTTCAAAAACAGCCGAAGCGTTTTCCGTGTCCCAGACGGCGATCAGCCTGGCGGTCTCAAAGCTGGAAAGCGAGATCGGATTTTTGCTGTTCGACCGGAGGAGCCGCCCCATGTCCCTGACGGAATCGGGAGAATTTTTTTATGAGCGCGCCAAAAAACTTTTGAAAAACTATGAGTTTTCCGTCAAGCGCGGGAACGAGATCAACGCGGGCTTTTCCGGGAGCCTGAAGGTGATCGTGCCCAGCATGTTCGAGGCGTTGGTGGCCATGGGCGCGCTGCGGGAGCATCAGAAAAAGAAAACGGGCCTCGACATCACCCTGGCCCGCGTGTCCTCGGCGCGGGTGGCGGAGTCCATCGAACGGCACAGGGCGGACGCGGCCATCTGCTGCGGAGAGGTGGTGGCGGGCAACCAGGAGATTACCGCAAAAAATTTCCTGAAGTTTACCTATTGCGTCGCCATGCACGCAAAGCATCCCCTGGCAAAGCTGCGGACGATCCCGCCGGAACGGCTGGCCGGGGCGCAGTTGGTGACGCTCCAGGACACATCGGTCGCCAGCGACCGCCATATCCAGGATTTTTGCACCAGGGCCGGTCTGGTCTTCAAAACGCGCCGTCCCACGGACGATATCGAAAGCCTGTTTTTCAACATCGGTATGAGCGACGGCTTCGGCCTGGTGCCGGATTATTTCCGGCCCTACATCAACCAGGAGATCGTCTGCCGGAGCATCGCGGCGGAAGACCTGCCCCAGTATCAGGTGGCCCTCTGTTACAGGAAGGACAATAAAAACTCCGCCCTGCAATGGCTGCATTTTGCGCTGCTCCGGGCCCAGTGACGCCGCTGCCTGTTTCCCCGGCCCCGCGTTGACACAAAGCATTGCACCGGCAGCGCCGAAGCGCTGCCGGTGCAATGCTTTTTCTTCGCTGTCATGCCAAATATCCGCGCGCCGGGGCGCACAGATACCCCGGTTCCGTTACCGACCGGCGGGCAGACCGGCGTCGAGCAGGGCGGACTGGCCGTGGGCCTTGATATCGCCCATGCCGCCGCCGACATACATGCAGTGGCCGGTGATGTAATTCGCCAGCTCGGAGCAATAAAATAGGGCGATGCGGGCAAAGTCGATGGGATAGCCCGCCCGCTTCATGGGGATCTCCTTGGCGATCACCGGGTCGAAGCTCCCGGTTCCGCCGGGCAGCTCGTCATAGAAGGGGCTGATGCACAGTCCGGGTTTCATGCAGTTGACATGGATGCCCAAGGGCGCGACGTCAAAGGCCAGCTGGACCGTGAGGGACTCGCAGGCGCCCTTGGAGGTGTGGTACTCGTAGGCGGGGATGCAGGGGGAGAACGCGCCGGAGGAGGAGCAGATGACGATATTGCCGCTCTTTTGCTTCTTCATCTGATCCAGTACGGCAAAGCAGCAGTAATAAACGCCGTAGTAATTGATCTCAAAGGTCCGCTTCAGCCGCTCGGCCGGCGTCATGGTGGGATCGCCGTCAAAGGTTCTGCCCGCATAGCACACAAGGGCGTCGATGCGGCCAAACTCCCGGATGGTTTCCTCCGCCATGGCGTTGCAGGCGGCTTCGTCGGAAACGTCAAGGACAAAGACGCGGGCAACGCCGCCGGCGTCTTTGATCGCGTCGGCGACCTTTTTGGCGTTGGCCTCGTTGTAGTCCGCGACGACGACCTTGGCGCCTTCCTCGGCAAACAGCTTTGCGGTGGCCTCGCCCATACCGGAGGCGCCGCCGGTGATGATCGCAACCTGATCTTTCAGCATTTTTTCCATAATTCCAGTCTCCTTTTCGTTTTTTTGCCTTCGCGGCCGTTGTTCATCAAACGGAGGGACGGCGCGCAGCGCACGGGTCCCGCCTTATCTCTGCCTCCACTATAAGTTTTTTGGAGGCGCGCTGCAACAAACTATATGGTTTTCATTGATTAGGCGGGACAACCCAATCAATCGAAATTTGAAAAACCGTCAATTTGACCATATTTTTTGAGAAAAAGAAGAAAAATGAGCAAAATTAACGTTAAAAAATTAACATAATAATTTGTAAGGATCACAGATAGGATACTCTTTTGTTCAAAGTAGACAGGCGGCTCCCGGGCAAATTTGGTAAAAGATAACGATTCTTTGGGCAAATGAGGGCATGGTCATTTTCACGGCGAAAAAGTATGGCCGGCGCTGCGTTTTTTGACTGCGTCCGCAAAGCGGGACAGCGGGGGAACACGCCTGTTTCGCGGTCGGACAGGCGTCCGGTATGCAGAAGAAAATGCGTCGGCCGGACACAAAAAATCCGGGGCGCCGGACATACTATTTTGATTTCTTATAGTAGGAGTCCCCTTTTAACTTTTGGAAAGGGCAAATCCGTTGACGAATGAAATAGATTTCGATATAGTAAATTTACACAGGAATATGATGTATAAACCGCCTGTTTTTTGTCAAAGAAGATAGTTTTGCGCAAGAACGGGCGACAGCCTCCGGCGTCCGGCCAAAGCGCGGACCGGGGACAGAATGGGAGGAGATTTGCAATGGGAGACAAAGTCTATGAAAAAGAACCGAGGACGCCCGAGGAACTGGCGGGTTACGGGAGCCATGTGATCCAGTATTCTCCGGCGTATTCCTTCTGCGCGGGCTGCGACAGCTGCATGGTCATGTGCGGCCTGACCCACGAGGGAACGGCGGGCCACGGCAACGGCCGGATCCAGGTGGACCACGGCACACGGTCCCTGGAGAACCACATTTTAGCCTGCCAGCAATGTGCGGACCACCCCTGCTATGACGCCTGCCCCAAGAAGGACAGCGCCATGAAGATCGACGGCGAGACCGGCGCGGTGTACATCGACGAGGAATTTTGCATCGGCTGCGGCCTGTGCGCGAAAAACTGCAAATTCCAGCCGTCCCGGATCACCATGAAGAAGGACCGGGTCCGCAAGCAGTGGAAGGCTGCCAAATGCGATTTGTGCCGGGGCAATCCCGAGGGACCCCAGTGCGTCAAATGGTGTCCCGTACAGTGCCTCGGCCTGAGCGAGGACGCTGTACTGGGAGAAGACGGACTCTTTGTGCCGCAAGCGAAACAGTAAGGGGGGAAAACAACGATGCCGAATTATAAAACCGCTGATTTTTTGGAAAATCCCGATAACAAGGAAAAACTATACGGCTACTGCGGAAAGATCGCCCGCATCAATCTGACGACCGGCGCGGTCTCCTTTGTGGATACTTATGCCTATGTCCCCAAATACCTCGGCGGACGGATGCTGATCAACCGTCTGTTCTGGGAGGAGGTCGCCCCCGGCACAAAGGCTTTTGACGAGGAAAACAAATTTTTCTATATGACCGGCGCGACCACCGGCTGCGGCATCCCCGCGGGCGGACGGAGCGCGGCCTGCTGCGTGGGCGCCAGCAGTAATCCCGAGCAGTACACCTGGGGCAACTCCGGCGGCTGGTTCGGAACGGAGCTGAAATACGCCGGATACGACGGGTTTATCATCGAGGGAAAGGCGCAGACGCCCGTTTACATCAAGATCGAGGACGACAAGATCGAGATCCTGTCGGCGGACGACCTGTGGGGGATGCGCGTCCATCAGACCCAGGCGGCCATCGAGGAAAAGCACGGCCACGATGTCAAATCCATGGTCATCGGCCCCGCGGGCGAGAACCTGGTACGGATCGCGTCCATTACGACCTCCAACGACTTCGTGTTCGCTAAGGGCGGCTTCGGCGCGGTCTGGGGCAGCAAAAAGCTCAAGGCCATCACCGTGCGCGGCAGCGGCGTCGTCGGACCGGCGGATCTGGAGAAGGTCAAGGCGCTGCGCATGGATATGAACAATCCCATGATGGCGCCCAAGCCCATTCTTCATTTAGAGCAGGCCGGATTGCCCGGCGGCTTCTTCCCGGCGAAGTACGACCGGGGCCACGCCGCGTGCAGCCCCGGCTGCAACCAGCACTGCCACGGTCTGCTGATGAACGGCGTCACGGCCTTTGACGACCAGCGCGTCAACCATGTTGAAAAATGCGTCAGCGGTCTGACCTTCAACTATACCGTGGATATCGGCGCGCCGGTGGGGATGTTCTGGCCGTCAAAGCAGAATTTCAGCCAGCCCTGCAAGATGCTGGTGCAGGAGTTTACGGAACCGGACCCCTCCGATCCGTACTTTGAAGAGCAGGGCGAGCTGCTTTTGCCGGACATCCTGAACTTCTGGGGCCCGGATTACGACCGCGGCACGATCATCAACGATCTGTGCAACGATTACGGCATCGACAAATGGGACGCCATCATCTTTATCCTGCCGTGGATCTCTGCCTGCCGCCAGGAGCATCTTCTGGACGGCAACGACCTGGGCACGGGTATGGAGCCGGATGTGGAAAACACCGCGTTTATCAAGAAGTTTTTCGAGAATATGGTCTACCGCAAGGGCTATTACGGCGATCTCTTTGCCGAGGGCATGTCCCGCGCCATCGCGGTGCTGGGCAAGGAGAAGTACGGCGAGAGCGTGTACCACAACCGCATCTCCCAGCGCTTGGGCGGCAAGAAGGTCGCGCTGCCCGTGAGCGAGGAAGCGGCCTGGGGCCACTGTATGCACTGGCAGGGACGCGGCTTTGAGGCGTCCTGCGACAAGCCCACCTGGCTGGCCATGAACATGCAGAACATGCTCAATACCCGCGACGCCCAGACCGTGGAGCATTTCCACTGCAAGATCGAATACCACCAGGAGGCCCTGAAGGACCCCTATCACTGCCCCCATGTGATCGAGGCGCTGATCCATACCCAGAACAACGCGGAGATCAAGGATTCCCTGATGAGCTGCGAGTGGCAGAGCCCCGACCTGTGGTGGCCCGAGATGGAATCGCTGATGTATCAGGCGGCCACGGGATATCCGGTCACGCCGGAGGAGCTGGACGAGGCGGCTTACCGCTCCAAGCTGCTGTTCCGCGCGATCCTGATCCGCAACCACGGGCGGACGCGGAAGATGGAGGTGGAGCAGATCTGGCATGTGATGCAGATCCCCGACAGCCTCAACGAGGTGGGCGACTGGAAGCAGTGGAACGAAATGGTCTCCCTGATGTACGAGGCCCGGGGCTGGGATCTGAAAACCGGCTGGCCTTATCGGGAAACCTACGAAAAGTACGGCTTGAAGGACGTGGCCGACGAGATGGAGCGCCTGGGCCTACTGCCCGAGCACCCCGCGCCGGACGCCCCGCGTTGGGAGGACTACGGTGAGGAGCCCTACAGCAAGTTCGTGGAAAACTGGAAGCAGGATACGATCGTGCTCCCGCCCCAGCAGAAGTAATACATACTGCGTGGGCAGGATAAACAGAACCTGAAAAACGCCCCCTGTGCCGGTCCGGCGATACGGACCGGCGCAGGGGGGCGTCAAAGACGGTAAGCGCATCGAAAGAAGATTCGCCGCCCGGAGCCACAGGCTCCGGGCGGCGAATGTCGTTATTTTCTACGCCGGCGCTTATGCGAGCCGCAGCACCGCCGTCTTGACCATCGATTTGATGATCTCGATCTTATAGGCGTTATGGGACATGGGCATCGCGTGCTTTACGGCCAGGTTCCCGGCTTCCTCCGCGACCTCCGGCGTGATCTCTTTGCCGCTGAGATAGGCTTCCGCCTCGTTCAGCCTGACCGGGACCGGCGCAACGCCGCCCAGGATCAGCTTTGCCCGGACGATCGCGCCCTGCTCCACCCCAAAGGCCGAAGCAAGGCCCGCGATGGCAAAGTCAACGGACTCTCTGAGCCGGAACTTATCGTAGTGCATCACGCAGCCCTTCAGCACGGGGAGCCTTACCGCGGTGACGACCTCGCCGCTGCCCAGCACCGCCTGGGCTCTGGGATCGGCGCAGCAGAATTCTGCGGCGGGCAGCTCCCGCAGATTGGTCTCGATCACGGCGTCCAGGGCGATCAGCACGGCGGCGGTGTCGGAGGGATTGACCGCGTAGCAGCCGCAGTTCATGCAGCGCGCCGCTTCCGCCGTTGCCTCTTCCAGCGTTGCGGCGGTTTCGTCCTCATCCTCCAGGCTGCGCTGGTCCATGGGACGCTCCGCCAGCTTCAGGCCCTCTTTGCGCTTGATCCCCTCCACATCGTAAGTGAGGAAGGGCTGCTTGATCTGCTTGCCCACGCAGTCGTGATCCTCCGCAACGCCCAGATAGCGGTTGATGCCTCTGGCGGCGGCATGGCCGTTGGCGATGCACTGGATCACCGTGGACGGGCCGGTGGTCACGTCGCCGCCGGCGAAAACGCCGGGACGGGAGGTCATCTGCGTATCCCCGTCCACGTCGATTAGGCCCTTTTGGGTCAGCTGCAGCTGGTAATGCTCGTCTAAGAAGGAGAGGTCGACCTGCTGGCCCACGGCCATCATGATGTGCTGTGCATGGACCACGGTCTTCTCGCCCTCGTCATACCGGGGCGCAAAGCGGCCGTCCTCGTCCTTGACGCTGACGCATTTGACAAGCTCCATCCCCGTGACTTTTCCGTTTTCGCTGAGGACCTTGGACAGGCCCCAGGAGGGCATGATCTCGATGCCCTCTTCCCGGGCCCTGGCGACTTCTTCGCTGCCCGCGGGCATTTCCTCCTCCGGCTCCAGGCACGCCAAAACGACCTTTTTCGCGCCGAGCCGTTTGGCGGTGATGGCCACGTCCATGGCCACGTTGCCGCCGCCGGTGACCAGGACCTCCTGGCCGACCTTGCCGTCCATCCAGTCGTGGACTTGCATCAGGAAATCGAGGCCGAAGACCGTCAGCTCCTCGCCGGAAAGGCCGATGACGGGGCGTTTCCAGGTGCCGGTGGCGTAATATACGCCGTCGTACTGCTTTTCCAGCTCCGCGGGGGTGATGTCCGCGCCGACCTTGGTGTTCGTCACGAACCGGATGCCCATCCCCTCGTACGCCTTGATCAGCGCGCGCACCTTGTCCTTGGGCAGGCGGTAGGCCGGGATGGCATACATCAGCATACCGCCGGCCTCTTCTTTGGAATCGTAGACCACGACGTCGTTGCCGGCCCTTCTCAAATAGAACGCGGCGGACAGGCCCGCGGGACCGGAGCCGATCACCGCGACCTTTTTGCCGGTGGACGCGGCGGGCGCCTGGTAAAATTCTTCGCTGTGGGCCAGGGCGTAATCGCCGACGCTGCGCTCAACGTTTCGGATAGCGACGCTGTCGCCGGAGGCGCTGTGGGTGCAGCTGCCCTGGCAGAAATGGGCGCACACGCGGCTTGTGACCGCGGGCATGGGGTTGACGTCCATCAGGATCTGGGCGGCGCCCGCAAAATTGCCCAGCCGGATCTGCTCCATGTAGGCGGAGATATTCGTGCCCGCCGGGCAGGTGTGCTGGCAGGCGTTCATTGCGCCCATCTTCACGCCGCCGAAAACGGAGTGGTACCGGTTGTCGCCCTGGAGGGCGTAGCAGGACTCCCCGTCCTTGCGGCGGCAGACCATGCGTCCGCCGCCCTCCTGGGGATAGCGGTAAAACCAGCAGCGCACATCCTGGCAGAGGTTGCCGCCCAGGGTCGCCAGATTGCGGATCAGCGGCGTCGCCACGGAGTAGGCGGCTTCCGCCAGCGCGGGCGCGTGGGCGCGGACGGTTTCAGACTCGGCGATCTCGGTCAGGGTGGTCAGGGCGCCGATGCGGATCGCGCCGTCCTGCTCCGTGATCCCCTTGCTGCCGGGGATCGCCTTCAGGTCGACAAGCATCTCCGGCGTTTCGCACAGGATCTCGTTTTTGATTACACCCAAAAGATCGGTGCCGCCGGCAAGGGGACGCGCCGACGTATGCTCCTTCAGCGCGGCGGCCGCTTCTTCAAAGCTCTGCGCGCGGTCATACTTGAACTGTTTCATGCTTTTGCATCCTCCTTCCCAACTTTACCAAGGGCCTTCAAAATCACGTCGGGCGTCGCCGGGTACCGGCTGATATCCGCGCCGATGGCGTTGCAGATCGCCATCATGCAGGCGCTGGCCGTACAAGCGCCGGTGTTTTCGCCGATGCCGACGGCTTTGAAGTGATACGAATTGATGGGGTCCTCCACGACGGACAGGCCATAGTGGGGGAACTCGTTGAAGGGACGCCACTTGTAATCGATCATGTTGCAGGACAGCAGCTTGCCTGTGGCGGGATCGACGATGCTCTCTTCAAACAGCGCCGTATCCAGGGATGCCGAGCCGATGCCGCCGTGGAACTGCATCTCTAAGGTGGCCGGGTCGATGATCTGGCCGGGGTTGGAGCCGCTCAGGATATCCAGGACCTTGACAAGGCCCGTCTCCGTATCGACCTCCACCTCCACGAAGGACGCCACGCAGCTGGGCGTGGAGAAGCACTCGATGTGGCGGCCAAAGCCGGTGAGGGTGCAGAACTGGGGCACCAGCTGGTTCCAGGGGATCCACTGGTCGGGACGGGCGGTGTTCTTCACGCCGTAATTCTCCAGCACGCACATATCGGGCTCGGCGTGGAGCCGGGGCGCGGCGATCTCGATCAGCTGGCGGGCGGCGTCCTGGGCGGCCTTGACGGCGGCGCGGCCGCAGGTGATGGTACCGCGGGAGCCGCACAGGCCGGTGTTGGTGCCGTTGAACATATTGTCCGGCTCGGTGATGCGGATGCGCTCATAGGGGACGTTCAAGATCTCGGCGACCTGCTTGAGGACGTTGCTGCGCTGGCCCATGCCGCTCTCGGTGATGTCCATCTGCAAAACGATATCGGCGGTGGGCTCGGTGATCCGGGGCAGGATGTGGACAAAGCCTTCGGTCCAGGATTCGCCTACGTCGGCGTTGCCGCAGATGGAGACGCCGACGGAACGGCGGTAGCGGCCGTCCTCGGACACATAGCTGGGCACGTTCCAGCCCTTCCAGCGCTCGCTCCAGCGGAATTTTTCCGCGGCGGCCTCGATGGCCCGGTCGTAGTTGATGGAGGGATCGCAGTTCCAGTAGCGGCCGTCGCGCCAGATGTATTTCTGCCCGCCGTGGATGAAGTTCTTCTTCAGCGCCTGGACCGGGTCCGCGCCGGAGGCGCGGATGATGCGGATCATCAGCAGGGACAGGCAGGCGTTCAGCTCCTGCCCGCCGTAGCCGCGGACGACGCCGGCGGAATTCTTGTTCGTGACCACACAGTTGGTCATCAGATCCCAGTGCTCAGCCTGACCGCAGAAGAGCTGGCACTCGCCCAGGCCCACGGAGACCTGGCCCTGGGTGGTGCTGCAAAAATCGCCGCAGTCGATGTCCCAGACGCCCTGAACCGCGCGGATGATGCCGTCCTTGTCGCAGCCCATTTTGGCGTGGATCTGGCTGCCAAGACGGGTCTCGTGGCTGACAAAGTGTTCCGTCTTGGACTGGAGCCAGCGGACGGGCCGGCCGTTGGTGGCCTTGGACAGGCGGGCGCAGTACTGGCAGGGCATGACCAGGGCGTTCTTGCTGCCGTAGGAGCCGCCCACGTTGAACGCCTTGGCGTGGACCTTGAAGCCGGGGATGACCGTCTCGTTCTGAATGGTCATGATAAAGCAGCTCTGGCTGGTGCCGTAGACCGTGTATTCCTCGTCGTGCTCCCATTTCACAATCACGCCGGGGGATTCCGGCGGCAGGGGCGTGGGCTTCTGGTCAAACTCCACGAAGTCCTCGACGATGTATTCGCATTCCTCAAAGCCCTTGTCGATATCGCCGCGGACCAGGTGGAACCAGCGGCCATCGGGCTGCATCCCCCAGGAGCCGCCGGGGCAGATGTTGTTGGGGATGTCGTCGCGCCAGGGGTAGAGCTGGACGGCGCCGTCCTTCTTGGCCTCCTGGGGATCGTAGACCGCGTCGTATTCCTGATATTCCACCTCGATCAGTTCCACGGCTTCCTTGGCAATCTCCTCGGTGTCCGCGGCCACCAGGGCGACGGCGTCGCCGGCATAGTGGACGCGCTTGCCCAGGATGGGCTTCATGGCGGGCTCGCCCATGCCCCATTCCTGGTTGATGTCCTCGTAGGTCAGCACGGCGCGGACGCCGGGCAGGGCCTTGGCCGCGGCGGTGTCGATCCTGACGATGTCCGCATGGGGCACGGGGCTTTTCAGGACGCCGCAGTACAGCGCGTCCTTGACGTTGACGGCGTAGTCGTCCAGGAACGTCGCCGTGCCGGTGACGATCTCTCTGGCGTCGATCCGGGTGCAATTCTTGCCGACGTATTTATAGTTGGACTTGCTGACGAGCTTATCCGAGCTGGGTACTACCTTTGTCATGCCTGAGCGCCTCCTTCCTGTGCGACGGCTTCGATCGCGTCGAACACATGGTATTGACTGATGCAGCGGCAATAATTTCCCGCCAGCGCTTCGCCGATCTCTTCCCGGGTGGGGTGGGGATTCTTCAGCAGCAGGGCTTTGGCCGCCATGATGATGCCCGGCGTGCAATAGCCGCACTGAAATGCGTAGTGATCGATAAACGCCTGCTGAAGGGGATCGAGGTTGCCCTTTTCATCGAGCAGGCCCTCGATGGTCGTGACGCTTTTTCCGTCCACATCCGCAGTCAGGATGCTGCACGACGGCACGGCTGCGCCGTCCACCAGCACGGTGCAGCAGCCACAGGCGCCTTCGTTGCAGCTGAGCTTTGCGCCCGTGAGGCCGAAGCGTTCCCGCAGCGTCTGGATCAGCGTTTCGTTCGGCTTCAGCTGCCCGTACAGCTCGCCCACGGAAAGGCTGCGCTCGACGCCGTTGAGCGTAAATGTGATTTGGTTCAATTCCATAGACCGTTTACCTCCCTTGATAAAAACTCTTCTCCGTTTCTCTCGTGGATTTCACCTGTATCATGCAGTTGTATCATAAAATCAAGTATACTATGAAAAGACAGGGCACGCAATATTGCCGAAAAAACATAACGTCAAAAACAGAAGCGTATTTTTGGTGGTTTAATACGGATATTTCTTAATTTCAGCTATAGTA
>CANSLL010000042.1 GCA_947647695.1 uncultured Clostridia bacterium
CTAATTTTTTCTTTGACCAATCTAGATTTTCTCTGATTACTTTTATATCTAACATCGTTTCGTACCTCCTGCAAATTCCGATTTGTCTTTCTGATTATAGCATGACACAGACTTCCCGACAACTCGTTTTCGTGGAATTGCCGGGACTTTTGCCGACAGCGCCAATCTTGAACAGAGGGCGCTTGAAATTACTTGAAAAATCAGGACGAATATGGTATACTAACGCGATATAGAAGAGGATATGATTGCTCATTTCTGCCTTTTCTGACCGTTGCGCGCCATATTTTGCAGAATCGGTAAAGCTGAGAGACGGGCAGCCAGTGGGCAGGATGGATTCCATCCCGCGCAGCTGCGACGCCGCGCGGGCGCGTTTGCCTTTGAGAGGAGTGGAGCGATGACGGCGGAACGTATCACGAGCCGGAGCAATCCGCTGATGCGCCACATAAAAAAATTGAACGCCTCCGCCGCCTACCGCCGCGAAAGCGGCCGGTTTGTCTGCGATGGGGACAAGCTGCTCCGGGAGGCCCTTGCCTGGCATGCGCCGGTGGAAACGGTGGTGTACGCGGAAGACGCCGCGCCGCCGGTGCTCCCTGATGGCGTGCATCTGGTGCAGGCGCCCAGGGAGTTGCTGCGGTTCATATCGCCGTCGGAGACGCCCCAGAACGTGCTTTTTCTCTGCGCGATGGAGGCGCGTCCCCTGCCGGCGCGCCTGCCGGGGCGGCGCTATCTGGTGCTGGACGGCGTCCAGGACCCGGGCAACGTGGGCACCATGCTGCGCACGGCGGACGCTTTTGAGGCCGACGGGATGTTCTTGGTCAACGCCTGCGCGGACCTGTACAATCCAAAGACCGTGCGCGCCACCATGGGCGCGCTCTTCCGCCGCCCGGTGTGGCGCTGCACGCCGCCGGAACTGGCGGCGCTGTTGGACGCGTCGGAGATCGTTTTATACGGCGCGGCGCTGGACGAACATACGGTGGATGCCCGCACGGCGGACTATGGACGCTGTGCCATCGCCATCGGCAGCGAGGGGCAGGGCATGAGCAAAGAAATGCTGTCCCTGTGCGACAGGACGGTCCGCCTGCCCATGAGCGCGCGGTGCGAGTCGCTGAACGCCGCCGTGGCGGCGGCGGTACTGCTGTGGGAAGCCTACCGCTGAGGAGGGGACGAAGAAGATGGCAGGGATTAAATACTGGCTGTGGCTGCGGAATCTGGACCGCATGAGCAACCTGGCGTGTCACCAGGTGCTGGAACATTTTGGAACACCGGAGCGGGCATATTATGCCGACGCCGGGGAATACGATTTGATAAAGGATCTGACGGCGCCTCAGAAAAAGGCGCTGGGGAACAAGGATATGGACGCTGCGGAGAAGATCCAGGAGGACTGCGCCCGCCTGGGCATCCGCACGGTCACGCTGACGGATACGGATTACCCCGCCCGATTGCGGAGCATTCAGGACGCGCCGTGCTTGCTGTATGCCAAGGGGACCTGGCCGGATTTTGACAGCGAAGCCGCCGTCGCCCTGATCGGCACGCGGTCCGCCACGCCCTACGGCGTCGCTCTGGGAGAACGGCTGGGCTGCGAGCTGTCCCAGGGTGGGGCGTACATCGTCTCCGGTATGGCTGCCGGCGGAGACGCCGCCGGGCACCGGGGCGCGCTGCGGGCCGGAAAAATGACCGCCGCGGTTTTGGGCGGCGGGGTCGATGTGATCTATCCCAGGGAAAACGAGTGGCTGTATCACGACATCGAGGCGAACGGCGTGTTGATCTCCGAATATCCGCCGGGAACGCGGCCGGTCGGGAACCACTTCCTCAGGCGCAACCGCATCATCAGCGGTCTGTGTGTGGCGGTGGTCGTGGTGGAAGCAGGTGTGCGCAGCGGTACGCTGAACACCGTCCGCTACGCCAATGAGCAGGGACGGGATGTGTATGCCGTACCCGGCCCTGTGGACGCGCCCCTCAGCCAGGGCTGCAACCGTCTGATCCAGGCGGGCGCGGGTTTGGTGATCAATAGCTGGGATGTGTTGTGGGAGCTGCGTCTGCGGTTCCCGGAGCGGATCGAGACAAAGCTTGCGCCCTTGGATCATCCGCCCATGCCGGAGCGCGTCTGGCCCCAGACGGAAAAGGCGGAAGCGGAGACGGAGGCGGGGACGCCGGAAGCGGAAGAGGAAGAATGGGAGCATATCTCCTTGAAAGCGAACAGGGACCGGTTTACGGACGATCAGCTTCAGATTTTACAGTTGCTGGCGGACCGGCTGGTTCATGTGGACGACATTGCAGAGGAGGCGCAGCTTCCTGTGCGCCGCGTGCTGTCCGCCCTGACGTTTCTTGAGATCGAGGGCGTTGTACGAAAAGAGAGCGGAGACCGCTACAGGCGGCACGCTGTACTTGAAGAATAAACTGTGGAGGTTACCTCATGGCAAAAAAAAGCCTGGTCATTGTGGAGTCGCCGGCAAAGGCAAAGACCATCGGGAAATATCTGGGCAAGGGTTACGAAGTAAAAGCGTGTATGGGCCATCTGCGGGATCTGCCCAAGAGCAAGATCGGCGTGGATATCGAGCAGAACTTCAAGCCGGATTACAAACCGATCAAGGGGAAGGAAGAGATCATTCGGGAACTGAAAAAGTCCGCAAAGGAAAGCGAATATGTGTATCTCGCCACCGACCCGGACCGCGAAGGAGAGGCCATATCTTGGCATTTGAAGGAGCTGCTGGATCTGCCGGAGGAAAAGGCGCGGCGGGTCACCTTCAATGAGATCACAAAAAAAGTGGTGGAGGAAAGCATCCGCGCGCCGCGGCCCATTGACCAGCAGCTGGTGGACGCCCAGCAGGCGCGGCGTATTTTGGACCGCATTGTGGGCTATCAGCTTTCGCCCCTGCTGTGGAAAAAGATCCACCGGGGCCTGTCCGCCGGCCGCGTCCAGTCTGTGGCCATGCGCATGGTGGCCGAGCGGGAGGATGAGATCCGCGCCTTCGTGCCGGAGGAATACTGGACCTTGGACGCCCATATGGCCAGCGAGGACCACAGCGGCGGCTTTGCCGCCCGGTATTACGGCCAGGGCGGGAAAAAGCGGGAGCTCAAGAGCGAGGAAGAGGTCGACGGCGTAATCCACGCCGTGGAGGGCAAGCCCTTTTTGGTGCAGAAGGTGAAGCGGGCGGATAAGCAGCGCTCTCCATCGCCCCCCTTTACCACCTCGACCCTCCAGCAGGAGGCGTCCCGCAAGCTGAATATGACGCCCCGGCGCACCATGGCCATCGCCCAGCAGCTCTACGAGGGCATCGACATCACGGGCGAGGGCACCGTGGGCTTGATCACCTACATGAGAACCGACTCCCTGCGCCTTTCCGACGAGGCGCTGGCGGAGGCGAAGTCCTTCATCCAGACGCGCTACGGCGCGGCGTATTACCCGGCCCAGACCCGGCATTACAAGACGAAGGCCGGAGCCCAGGATGCCCATGAGGCCATCCGTCCCAGCAGCGTGGAGCTGACGCCGGAGCGGATCCGCAAGGATCTGACGCCGGACCAGTACCGCCTGTACCGCCTGATCTGGAGCCGCTTCCTGGCCTGCCAGATGGCCAACGCCGTCTATGACGGGGTCAGCGTGGAGGTGGAGGCGGAAGGGCACAGCTTCCGCGCCAATTACAGCACCTTGAAATTTGCGGGCTATACTGCGGTCTATGAAGAGGGAAAGGACGAGGAGAAAGAGGAAAAGTCCTCCCCGCTGCCGTCCTTACAGGAAGGGCAGCAGCTCATACTGGCAAAGACGGACAAGGAACAGCACTTTACACAGCCGCCCAGCCGGTATACCGACGCCACGCTGATCCGCGCCATGGAAGAGCAGGGGATCGGCCGTCCGTCTACCTACGCGCCCACGGTCTCCACGATCCTGGACCGGGAATATGTGGTCAAGGAGGGGAAGTATCTCCGCCCCACGCCCCTGGGCGAGGTGGTGACGGGTCTGATGAAGGACAAATTCTCCGAGATCGTGGATACGGCTTTCACAGCCAATATGGAAAAAAACTTGGACTGCGTGGAAGAGGGGGAGAAGGACTGGAAGAGCCTCTTACAGGAGTTTTACGGTCCCTTTGCCGCGTCCCTGGCCCAAGCGGAGAAGGACCTGGAGGGTACCCATATCAAGGTGCCCGACGAGGTGTCGGCGGAGGTCTGCCCGGAATGCGGGAAGAATCTGGTGGTCAAATCGGGCCGGTTTGGCCGGTTCCTGGCATGCCCCGGCTACCCGGAGTGCAGCTTTACTATGCCCCTGGTGATGGAGATGCCGGGGCGCTGTCCCAAGTGCGGCGGGCGGCTGCTCAAACGCACGGGAAAAAGCAAAAAGACGAACAAGCAGTACACCTATTACTGCTGCGAGCGGGTCAGCAGCCGGGATGAAAAGACGGCGTGCGATTTTATGACCTGGGACGTACCGGTGAAGGACGACTGTCCGGTCTGCGGCCACACGCTGTTCAAAAAGGCGGGCAAGGGCTTTAAGAAACCTTTCTGTATCAATCCGGCGTGCTCAAATTTCCTGCCGGAGGACCAGCGGGGCTATCCGAAGCGGGCGGCCAAGCAGGACGGCGCGGACGCGTCTGCCGGGGAGGAAGAAACCGCTGTAAAGAAAACTGCGGCCAAGACTGCGGCGAAAAAGACGGCGGCGAAGGCATCAACGAAAAAAGCGGCAGAGAAAAAGACGGCGGCCAAATCCACGGCGAAAAAGACTGCGGCAAAGACCACCGCCAAGAAGGCCACAACCAGGAAAACGGCGGCGAAACAAGCCGGAGAGGAAACGGCGGAGTGAGTATGGCAGCGGAAAAGAAAGCAACCGTCATCGGCGCGGGACTGGCGGGCTGTGAAGCGGCCTGGCAGCTGGCGCGCCGCGGCATCCGGGTGGAGCTGCATGAGATGAAGCCCGCGAAAATGACGCCCGCCCATGGGAGTCCCGACTTTGCGGAGTTAGTCTGCTCCAACTCCCTGCGCTCGGACCAGCTGGAAAACGCGGTGGGCCTGCTCAAGGAGGAGCTGCGGCGCCTCCATTCCCTGATCTTGGCCTGTGCGGACGAGACGGCGGTGGAGGCCGGCGGCGCCCTGGCTGTGGACCGCGCGGGCTTCTCCGCCGCGGTGACGGAGCGCCTGCGCGCCCACCCGAACATCACGGTGGTCTCCTGCGAGGATACGGTTCTGCCCGAGACGGGGACGGTCATCGTTGCCACGGGCCCGCTGACGGCGGAGCCTTTGGCGGAGCATCTGAAGACGCTGTCCGGCGGGACTGCCCTCCATTTTTATGATGCGGCAGCCCCGCTGGTCACCTTTGACAGCGTGGATATGTCCCGGGCGTTTTTTGCCTCCCGGTACAACAGGGGCACGCCCGATTACATCAACTGTCCTATGGCGGAGGAAGAGTACCACGCCTTTGTCCGGGAGCTTGCGGTGGCGGAAGAGGCGGAAGTCCACGGGTTTGAGGACAAGAACGTCTTCGAGGGCTGTATGCCCGTAGAGGTGATGGCCCGCCGCGGGGCGGAAACGCTGTGCCACGGCCCGCTGAAGCCCAGGGGCCTGACGGACCCGGAGACGGGGCGGGAGCCCTATGCCGTGGTCCAGCTGCGCAAGGACAACGCCGCGGGTACGATTTACAATCTGGTGGGCTTCCAGACCCATCTGAAATTCCCGGAGCAGCGCCGTGTCTTTTCCATGATCCCGGCGCTGCACAGCGCTCAGTTTGTGCGCTACGGGAAAATGCACCGCAACACCTATCTTGATTCGCCCCGGCTGCTGAACCGGTATTATCAGCTAATCTCCGACCCGCGCATTTCCTTTGCGGGCCAGATGACGGGAGTGGAGGGGTATGTGGAGTCGGCGGCGTCGGGATTGCTGGTTGGCATCGAGACGGCGCGGCGGCTGTTGGGCCTTGCTCCGGTGGATTTCCCGGCGGAGACGGCGGTGGGCACCCTGGCGCTGTATGTCAGCAACCCGTCAGTGACGGATTTCCAGCCCATGAATATCAATTTTGGCATTATGCCGCCCCTGGGCTACCGCGTCCGGGGCGGAAAGAGGAATAAAAATGCGCAGCTGTCCCAGCGTTCTTTGGACCTTTTGGCGGACCTTAGTGCGGCAGCGGAGGAAGGAGTGGTTTCGTGAAGATCATCATCGACGCCATGGGCGGCGACAACGCGCCTTTGGAGATCGTCAAGGGCGCGATCCAGGCGCGGAAGGATTTCGGCGTGGACATTGTGCTGACCGGGCGGGAAGCGGACATCCAGGAGGCGGTGCGCGCCTGCGGCCAGCCCCTGGGCGAGGGGATCACCATCCACAACTGTACGGAGGTCATCGAAATGTGCGACGATCCGGCCTTTGCCTGCCGGCGGAAAAAGGATGCGTCCATGACCGTGGGACTGACGATGCTGCGCAATGGGGAGGGCGACGCCTTTATCTCCGCCGGCAGCACGGGCGCGCTGCTGTCCGGGGCGACGCTGCTGGTCAAGCGGGTGCGGGGCATCCGCCGGGCGGCCATGTCGCCCCTGATTCCCACCGCGGCGGGGGACGCTGTGCTGGTGGACTGCGGCGCAAATATCGAATGTACGCCGGAGTATCTGCTCCAGTTTGCCTATATCGGCACCTTTTACGCCCGCCGCGCCTTACATATGGAACAGCCGCGGGTGGCGCTGCTGAACATCGGCGCGGAGGAGAGCAAGGGCATGGCCCTCCAGCGGGAGGCTTACGCCTTGCTGAAACAGGCAGGGGATGAGGGCCATATCAATTTCATCGGCAATATCGAGGCCAAGGAAGCCCTCAAGGGCGGCGCGGACGTGATCGTGGCCGACGGCTTCTCCGGCAATGTGATGCTCAAGACCATCGAGGGCGTCGGCTCCTTCCTCAAGGTCAAGCTCAAGGCGATCTTTTTCAGGAATCTGCTCACCAAGCTGGCGGCGTTGCTGGTGCGGGACGGGGTGCAGGACATCAAGGATACCCTTGACCCCAATGAACGGGGGGCGACGCCCTTCCTCGGCATTGCCAAGCCTGTTTTGAAGGCCCACGGGTCCTCCAACGCCCGGGCCATCCGCAACGCCGTCCGGGCGGCCATCGACTGCGTCAACGGCGGCTTGGAGGAGGAGATCGCCCAAAATATCGCCCTGATGCAGGTGGAAAGAACGCCGCGGGCGGAGGCGCAGGAGCAGAAGTAGGGGAAAAGTTCCAAAGTTGCTATTGACAGGTAGGGGAGAATGCTCTATTATCGTGTTGGCTGAGATATGCCGGCGGCGGACGGAACGGTCCGCGGCGGAAGAGACGGCCATAAAAGAAAACGCTATAAGGGAGGATTTTTCTGTGACGACAGAGGAAATTTTTGATAAGGTACGATATATCATTTGCGAGCAGTTTGGGATCGACGAGGACGATGTGACCATGGAGAGCCTCCTGGAGGACGATTTCAGCGCCGATTCCGTGGACCTGGTCGATCTGGCCGTGGAGCTGGAGACGGAGTTTGAGATCGGCGAGACAGAGGAAAGCGTCTTAGAGGCGATTAAAACTGTGAGCGATGTGGTCAATTATATCCACCGGAAGCTGAACGCATAAAAACCGCGCGATCCGTCAAGGATGAAAAGAAGGAAAAGGGGGCGGGAAGAGGAGATGGAAAACATGCTGGAGTTGGAAAAGAAGCTGGGTTATGAATTCCGCAACCCGTCTTTCTTGTCCGAGGCGCTGAGCCACAGCTCTTACGCCAACGAGCACCGCGCCCAGAAGGAGGGCAGCAATGAGCGCCTGGAATTCCTGGGCGACAGCGTGCTTGGCTTTGTGACGGCGGAGTTTCTCTTTTCCCTCCACAGGGATCTGCCGGAGGGGGATCTGACCCGTCTGCGCGCGGCGCTGGTGTGCGAGCAGAGCCTCCACGAGGTGGCGAAGATGCTGGATCTTGGCAAATACCTCAAGTTGGGCCGGGGCGAGGAAGCCGGCGGCGGACGCCACCGGGCGTCCATTTTGGCGGACGCCACCGAGGCGGTGTTTGCCGCGGTATATCTTGACGGCGGCATCGGCGCCGCCACGGCGCTGATCCACCGCGTGCTGCTGGACCAGGAGGGCGAGCATGCCCAGGAGCTGGTGCAGGATTATAAGACGGCCCTGCAGGAGCTGGTGCAGCGCAAGAGCGGCCAGGTGCTGGGCTATCGCATGGTGAGCGAAAGCGGACCGGATCACAATAAGACCTTCACGGCGGAGGTTCTGCTTAACGGCACAGGGATCGGCTCAGGCAAGGGCCACAGCAAGAAGGAAGCGGAACAGGCTGCTGCCCATGCGGCGATCCGCACGCTGAAGGAACAGACGTAAAGCTGCGCGCCATAGGATCGATTTACAGGGACCCGTGCTTTGATAAGTGCGGGTCCCTGTGTCCCTTAAATTTTTCTTTGGATGGCGGAAAAGGACTGGAATCTGCCCGGGGATTATGGTAAGATAAGGGATAACTTAACATAATATGCCATTTTCCGCCACCTCTTCCGTGTGCCGCCTGATGGACAGCGCAAGGCGGTGGGGGACGGTATCGGGAGAAAACGGGACGGTTTGCCGTCCCGGCAGCGATTTTCTGAGGAAAGGATCTCATACTATGTCTATCTTGTCTGCGGTGATTTTGGGCGTTATTCAAGGTGTGGCGGAATTCCTGCCCATCTCCAGCTCCGGTCACCTGGCCATCGCGCAAAACCTGTTGGGACTGAAAATCGAGGGCAGCGCCGATGGATTTTTCGACGTATTGCTCCATTTGGGCACGCTGATCGCGGTGTTTGCCGCCTATTGGCCGGATATCGTGGATATGATCCGGGAATTTTTCCTGGGCGTCCGGGATATCGCCAAGGGGACCACCCCCACGCCCGTGCCGCCGAACCGGCGGATGATCCTGCTGATTATTGTGGGTACTCTGCCCCTGTTCGCTCTGGTGCCCATCAAGGACGCCATCGAGGGACTGGGGAGCAACACCATCTTTGTGGGCTGCGCCCTGCTGGTCACCGGCGTGCTGCTGTTTTTCAGCGACCGGTATAACCAGGGAAGGAAGATGGAAAACAGCGTCCGGCTGCGGGATGTGCTCATCGTGGGCGTCGCCCAGGCCTTTGCCACGATGCCCGGCATCTCCCGCTCCGGCACCACGGTGTCCGTGGGCTGTTTCCTCGGCTTTGACCGCCGGTTTGCCCTGCGCTATTCCTTCCTGATGTCCATCCCCGCCATTCTCGGGGCCAACGTGCTCAATCTCAAGGACTGCTTGGAAACAGGCGTCGACCCGGCGCTGATCCCGGCGTACATTTCCGGTGTGGCGACGGCGGCGGTCTTGGGCTATCTTTCCATCCGCCTGCTGAAATTCGTCACCGACAAGGGAAAATTCGGCGCTTTTTCCTACTACTGCTGGGCTGTGGGCGCGCTGACGATCCTTTTGTCCATCGTGCTGTAACAAAACGAAGCGGTACATTTTGTCATACATAGGAGAGAACTTTTTATGGCTCAAACGCAAAGTAAAAAGAAAACGTCTTCGGGCAGGAAAACGGGCGGACAGAGAAGCGGCGGCGCCTCCGCGGGGAAAAGGAAGAGCGGTGGCCGCGCCGCGGCGGCGCAGAAAAAACCGATCCGCCGGGAGGTGGCCGGCGTCGTTTTTTTGGTCCTGGCCCTGTTTTCCGCTGTGGGGTATGTCCCCACTGAGGCGATCTTCATCCATCTGTTTGCCGATCTGCTGAAGGGATTGTTCGGCTACGGCTTCTGGATCATCCCCCCCGCCTTTTTGCTGACGGGGCTGATTTTGCTGAACCATCATGGCCATCCTGTGCGCCTGCGGGTCTCCTGTATGCTGGCAGCGCCGGTGAGCATTGGCGTGATCCTGCATCTGCTGCTGTGCAAGGAGGCGTATGAGACGACCTTTGGCATCGTCGCCGCGCTGTACCGTTCCGGCGGGCAGCTGGCCAGCGGCGGCGTGCTCTGCGGCGGGATCGGCATCGTATTTGAGCAGCTGTTTGGGCTGCTGGCTTCCATGATCGTCTGCGTCCTGCTCACGGCGGTATGTTTGCTGTTTGCTTTGCAGATCAATCCCAAAACGGTCTATGAGACCTCCCGTAGCCGGCGCGTGGCGTATGAGCCGGAACCGGAGGTGGAGCGGCACGCGCGCATTACCGTCAAAGAGAGCACGCGCCGCCGCCGTTCCGAGATCGATATCCCCCTGGACGATGAACCGGAAAACGTCATACGCACCCGTGCGGCGGAGCAGAAAGAGAAGAGCGGCCGGCGGGCGGGCTTTTTCAAAGGGGAGTCCAATGTGCCCAAGCCCCATGAAGCGCTGCGGAAGAAGGCGGCTCCGGTATCTGACAGTGTGCCGGAGGAGACGGAACTGCCCGCAGAGTTGCCTGTAGAACCGGCCCCTGTGTCCGCGCCGGCTCCGGTCCCGGATATCCCGGTGATCGCGTCCCCGCCGCCGGTAAAAACGGTGACGCCTCCGCCACCTGTACCCGTACCCGCGCCCGTTTCCTCGACGGTACCCGAGGATAAAGCGCCGCCGCCTGCCGCCGAACCGCTGGCACCCGGCGCAGGCAAAGAGCTGGTGCGGGAGACACCGCCGGCGGCAGAGGTCAAGCTGCCGGGGAAAAAGCAGACGGCGGCGGAAGTGGCCGCGGCGACGGCGGAGGTCACGGCGGAGATCGAGGGCCGGGCGGGGGAGGAAAACCCCTATGAGTATCCGCCCTTTGAGCTGCTCAGCGACGTCCATCCCGGCAACGTGGCCCAGGCTCAGGCGGAACAAGAGCAGAATTTGGCGCGCCTGTGCGACACGCTGGCGAGCTTCGGCATCCGCGCCCAGGACGGCGACGTGGTGCGCGGCCCGTCGGTGACGCGCTATGAGTTCCGTCTGGAGCAGGGCGTGAAGCTGAGCAAGGTGACGTCCCTGTCGGACGACCTGGCCCTGGCTCTGGGCGTGGGGTCCATCCGTATCGCGCCCATCCCGGAAAAAAATTCCGTGATCGGCATCGAGGTGCCCAACAAGCACAGCTCCGTGGTCCTGATCCGCGATGTGCTGGAGGGGGAGGCCTTCCGCGGCCATGGGTCAAAGACGGCCTTTTCCATTGGCCGGGACATTGCCGGCCGGGATATCGTGGGCAATATCAGCAAGCTGCCCCATGTGCTGATCGCCGGTACCACCGGTTCCGGTAAATCCGTGTGCATCAACTCCTTGATCGTCAGTTTGCTGTACAAGGCAACGCCCGACGAGGTGCGTTTTATCATGGTGGACCCGAAAATGGTGGAGCTGAATCCGTATAACGGCATCCCCCATCTGCTGATCCCCGTGGTCACCGACCCGAAGAAGGCTGCGGGCGCGCTCCAGTGGGCGGTCTTTGAAATGATGAAGCGCTACAAGAGCTTTGCCGAGCACAACGTCAAGGACCTGTTTTCTTATAACCGCTTGGCCGAGCAGGACGATACGCTCCAGAAGATGCCTACGGTGGTGGTGGTCATCGACGAGTTGGCGGACCTGATGATGGTCGCGGCCAAGGAGGTGGAGGAATCCATCTGCCGCGTGGCCCAGATGGGACGCGCCGCGGGGATGCACCTGGTGATCGCGACCCAGCGGCCCTCGGCGGATATCATCACGGGTATTATGAAGGCGAATATTCCCTCCCGCGTGGCCTTCGCCGTGGCGTCGTCCATGGAGTCGCGCATCATCCTTGATATGACCGGTGCGGAAAAGCTGATGGGCAAGGGCGATATGCTCTATTTCCCCGTGGGGTCCAATAAGCCCCAGCGTGTCCAGGGCTGCATGATCACAGAAGAAGAGATCGACCGCGTAGTCGGTTTTGTCAAACGCGGCGGAGAGGCTCAGTATTCCGACGAGATCATCCAGAAGATCGAGGAAAGCCTTGTGGATAAGAACGAGGCAAAGTCCGCGGCGGCGGAAGCGGCCCAGGATGCTACCGACCCGCTGTTTGACGATGCTGTGGAGGTCCTGCTGGAGACAGGACAGGCCTCTGCATCCATGCTCCAGCGCCGGTTGAAGCTGGGCTATTCCCGCGCCGCCCGGCTGATCGACCAGATGGAGGAACGGGGCATCGTCGGCCCCTTCGAGGGGTCCAAGCCCCGGCAGCTGCTCATTACACGGGCATCCTGGAACGCCTGGCGCACCGGGGAGGGCGGCAGCGGCGACGGGGACGGAGATGATGTGCCCGCGCCGCCGGCGGAGACCGTGGAGGCGGACGAGGACGAGGTCCAGGAGATCGATATCCCCATCCCGGAGCATCTAGCCGAAGCGGAGGAGGACGTTCCCTGGGACGGCGAACCGCTGGAGCGCGTGCCGGAGGAAACCGTATAAGGACGGTAAGGTACATAACGGATACAGCGGAGGTTTGAGCGTATGATCCGTCAGGAAGAACAGCGGGATTACGAGGAAGTCTACCGTTTGGTCAAAGCTGCCTTTGAAAGTGCGGAGCGGTCGGACGGGACAGAGCAGGATCTGGTCGCCGCCCTGCGGGAGAGCGATGCTTTTGTTCCAGAACTGTCGCTGGTGGCGGAGGCAGACGGCGTGCTTGCGGGCCATATCCTGTTGACGCGAGCGTCCGTGGGGGACAGCGTTCAGTTGGCCTTGGCGCCGTTGTCTGTGTTGCCCCGGTACCAGCGTCAGGGTATTGGGCAGGCACTGGTCCGGGCGGGACACGAAAAAGCGCGCGCGTTGGGATATGGATATGTGATCGTGCTGGGCAGTGACACCTATTATCCCAAAATGGGATATGTACCAGCGGACACCTATGGGATCCAGTCGCCCTTTCCTGTGCCGCGCGAAAATTTCATGGCGTGTAAACTGTGGGACGGCGCGCCCGCAATCTGCGGGCCGGTGCGGTATGCGGATGCTTTTGGCGTGTAAATGGATCGGGGGAGCATCCGGGAACGGCGTGATGGTTCCGCCGCTAAAAAGAGGCGGCGGGTGAAGACAGAATGAAGATCAGGGAGCATGGCGGCGTGCCGTGCTCCTTTTTTTGAAAAAATGTTCCTTTCCATGTAGCTTTTTTCACCACGGCAAGGTATTCCAAGCAGAGGGAGGTGATGCTTGATGGACACGACGTCGTTGCGTACGGATGACGTTAGGGAAGAGATTGTGCGGCGGTATTCCGATCTGGTGTACCGTTTGGCCTGCGCCCAGGTGCGCAGCCGCGCGGACGCGGAGGATATTTATCAGGAGGTGTTCCTGCGGCTGTTTGACCGGGAACGCACCTTTGCGTCCGAGGAGCACCGTAAGGCGTGGCTCATCCGCGTGACGGTGAACTGCGCCCGGAAATTCTGGGCGTCCGCCTGGGTGCGGCATACGGTGCCGCTGAAGGAGGACCTGGCCTTTTCCGTACCGGAGGATCAGATGCTGTGGGAGCAGCTGCAAAAGCTCCCCGGCGCTTACCGGGCGGTGCTCCACTTGTTTTATTACGAAGACCTCAGCGTGGCGGAGATCGCGCGGCTGCTGGATCGAAAGCCTGCCACCGTGCGGACCCAGTTGACCCGTGCCCGCCGTGCGCTGAAAAAGCTGCTGAAGGAGGAAGCGACATGAAAGAACGATATCACCATATGATGGATCAATTCACGCCGGAGGAAAGGATGGTGCACAGCGTATGTTCCGGGGACGCTGCCCGGAGAAGGCATCCGGCGGCCCGTCCCCGGAGGGCGTTCCGTCCCGGACTGGCGGCCGCGGCCGCGGTGCTGGCCTGCATTCTGTTGGCGACGCCGGCCTTGGCGGCCAACGTGCCGGGATTCCACGCGGCCCTTTACGCCGTCTCCCCGGCCACGGCCCAGTTTTTCGTCCCGGTGCAGCGCGCCTGCGAGGACAACGGCATCCGCATGGAGGTGGCCGCGGCCTACCTGCAGGGCGATACGGCGGAGCTGTACGTCACCATGCAAGACCTGACCGGAGACCGCATCGACGGCACCACGGACCTGTACGACAGCTACACCATCCGGCGTCCCTTTGACAGCGCCGCCGGGTGCCGCCTGGTGGATTACGACGGGGACACCAGCACCGCGACGTTTCTCATCACCATCAACACCATGGACGGCAGCGCCATCCGGGGCGGCAAGGTCACCTTCTCCGTGGGAGAATTTCTGAGCCATAAACAGCAGTGGGACAACGTTGCCATCCCGGTGGACCTGACGGACCTGCCCGCGGCGCAGACCCGAGAGGTGGAAGTGAACGGCGGCAGCGGCGCAATGGCTACGGAGCGGACCGCTGTTATGCTGGCGCCCGGAACGCCGTATGAGGCCTTCCCTGTCAAGGGGATCGACCTGACAGGGATCGGCTATGTGGACGGCAAGCTCCATGTGCAGATGGCCATGGAAAACCGTCTGGAAAATGACAACCACGGCTTTTTCTATCTGCTGGACGGCAATGGAGAATGGACCCGCAGCGAATCGGGCGTCTATTACTGCAACCACTACGAGCGGGAGGGCCGCATTGATTACTACGAGGCGGTGTTTGACGTTCCTCAGGAGGAGATC
>CANSLL010000043.1 GCA_947647695.1 uncultured Clostridia bacterium
AAATATTTACTCCTTTTGAGGCATTAACTAATAATTAAATGTTAATCGTGATACAAAAAGGTACGCATAAAGAACTTTTGTCCCGCTGAAGGATGTGGCGCTGCGCCAGGAGATTTTGGAGAAGTATCTGGAGATCGTGGTAAAAGAATTGGTAAAGGGAGAGCTGCTTGCCGCTGGGCAGGAAAAGCCGGGCGTTCCTGAAAAGGGGGAACGCCCGGCTTACAGCTTGGAATATGGTTTTTGTGGGAACCACGCCGGGGACAGATGATGGTTCCATTTCGTGCGCTGCCGTACAGAACAAAGCGCTTAGTTCTTCGACCAGGACTTAGACGGTGATCTTCTCAAAATCGGACGCGGGGTGTTTGCATACCGGGCAGATGAAGTCTGGCGGCAGTTCCTCCCCTTCGTAAATATAGCCGCAAACGGTGCACTGCCAGGCGGTCTTCCCGGAGACGGGTTTTTGCTCTGGCTTCGGCTTGATGTTGGACTGGTAGTAGGCGTAGGTAGCCGACGGCGTCTGGGAGAGCAGCTCCATATCGTCCACGGCGGCGATGAACAGGGTGTGGCTGCCTAAGTCGATGGCCTGCTCTACCGTGGCACTGAGGAAAGCGTTGGTCCCGGCGGTGACCACATAGAGGCCATTGGCGCTGCGTTTGCAGTCCTGATAGCCGGCAAACTTGTCCACATCCCGGCCGGACTGGAAACCGAAGTGACGGAAGGTGTCGAAGCTGGCCTTTTCACTGAGGACGGAGAGGTTGAACCGGCCGCTCTTTTCTACCAGCTCCCGGGTGAAATTGGCCTTGTTTACCGCGATGCTGATGCGGTTGGGCTCGCTGGTTACCTGGATGCCGGTGTTGATGATACAGCCGCTGTCCTTCCCTTCAAAAGCAGAGGTGAGGACGAACAGTCCATAGCTGAGCTGGTACATTGCTTTTTGATCCATTACAAATTTCTCCTTTTCCTTTTTCTGTTTGGTTTCTTCCTATTTTTAACGGGACTTTTGCATGGCAAGCCCGTATTTTGCCGGATGTGCGGTGAAGCGGAGAACGATATGTTGGATTTTACGCTCATATGTTGTCTCAGTTTTGCCGTCACCATTCATATTTGAACTCATAATAATTCTAATGGATTCCTCTTTTGTTGGCAACGCCCTTTATAAGATATTATAATAGCGGCAGCCGGTGGTGCGCAAAAGCACAACACCGGCTGCTTCTTATTTATAGAAATGGGCCGGGACGCTGCTCAGGAGTGAACGCGGAACGCGATACCGCCGTTCCCGTCAGGCACCACGTCCACGGTGCGGCCGCTCTGGAAAGCGTAACCGGCCAGAGTGGTTTGACCGGGACGGTGGTTTTGTACGATCATCGCGGTAAGGATGGAGCGGGCGTTCTCCTGGGACGCATACAGGGCGGCCAGGCCCGCAGCGTCCACCCTCACGTCCACAGAGAAGGGAACGCCGCCGGTGAACGGCGTCTCCGCCTGGGAACCGAAGGCGCGGACCACCGCATAGTTATACCGCCCGCCAAAGTCGTCGGGCATCATGCCGGTGAAGCGGACCGTATCGCCGCCCACCACCTCAACGGCGATCCAAGTGCCGTAATAGTCCTCGCGATAATAGGTCACGATCCCGTCTGCGGGCAGCGCGGTGCAGGTCACGCCGTCGACATATTCCGTTTTGTCCGTTCGTCCAGGGATATCGGAGCTGCCGGGATTTCCGGTGCTGCCGGGGCCGTCCGTCTGGTTTTCTCCGGTGACTGTGACGGTACACGTTGCGCGGTACGTCTGGCCCTGGGTCGTAAGCATCACGGTAACGACCGCCGTACCGGGCGCAACGCCGGTGATACGGCTGCCGTTGGCTGCAACGACGGAGGGGTCGCTGGAGGTGTACAGGACCGTGCCGGACGCGCCGGAGATCCGGGGGAGCAGGGACTTCGTCTCGCCCACAGCCAGTTCCATCGTCTCGTCCACCTGGATGCGCACCGCAGCGCCGGCAACCGTGACGGTACATTTGGCGGTATACGTCCTGCCCAGCCAGGTCATAGACGCAGTGATATCCGCCGTGCCGGGCGATACGGCGCTGACCAGGCCATTGGCGTACACCGTGGCGACGGCGGGGTCACTGGAGGTATACGTCACCGTGG
The DNA here is from genome assembly GCA_947647695.1 of uncultured Clostridia bacterium. GTDB lineage: Bacteria > Bacillota > Clostridia > Oscillospirales > Oscillospiraceae > Pseudoscillospira. Next base: position 2,142 of record CANSLL010000043.1, read on the forward strand.
GCGTGCCCTGAACGCCGGTGAACTTCGGCGTCAGGGTACTGGTCTTACCTGGAGCCAGAGCCAGCGCCTCCGGCAGGGTCATGGTGACCGGCTGGACGGTGGCGTTGGTTTCGGCGTTGGCGTCGATATCCAGCGCAAAGATTTGCAGATACCGGTTCTTACGGGTGTTATAGGTGTCAGAGGTGTCCAGCTCCGGCGTGGCCCACAGGATATGGGTGCCGTAGACGGAGGGGTCCGTGTTGGGCAGGATGTAGCCAGGCAGTTCGGTGGTCTGTCCTGTCTGCCGGCCCTGACCGTCAAAGATAGCGTACTGCATCCTGCCGTAGCGGTGGAAATGCCGGTTGGGATAGGATACCTGCCACATGGCGACAAAGGTGTTGTTGTTCACCTGTACCAGGCGGGTGTCGTTGACAAAGGCTTTTCCGTCGGCGGGGAAACTGGTCAGCCAGATCGTGCGCCCGTCGCTGCCGTCCTTGGGCAGGATAGAGAGAAAGGCGTTGGCGTATTTGAGATTGTCGTTTCCTTTTTGGGGCGAGGAAGCGCCCATAAACAGGTAGTTGTCCGCAGAGACTCCCATGCCGCCGCCCGTGGCGTTGGTGGTATTATCGCCGATGGCGCCGTAGAAGGGGAAGAAGTTCTTTTTCTGGACGCAGCCCTGGCCGTCCTCCACGCTGAGGGTGAAACCGCGGGGATAAGCGTCGCCCTGGTCGATGTAGACGGGACTCCCGTTGTCAAAGGCCGCATACTGGGCGAAGGAATGGCTGACGTGGTTGCTGGGGAAGGGAGCGCTTTTCGACAGCACGGTCATATCTAAGGTGCGGATTTTGGCAGTGAAATTAGACTGGTGGCGCAGCCCGTCGTCCGGGGTATAATAGCGCAGGCAGGCGGTATGGAACAGGAGCGTACCGTTTTCCTCCGCCATCGCCGTGTGGGATGTGGAGCGGAAGGGCTGGGAGATGTAACAGTCGGCGAGGTCTGCCGCGCCCAGCCGGTTCCAGTTTTTGTCATACTTGACGATGCGGATGACGGGTTTGTTCGGGTCTTCTTCCATGTTGTCCTGACCAAAAGCGAGATAGTAGTTTTCTGCGCCCTCAAAAAATGCGCCGCAGGTTTTCAGCTCCATGGGGATGGTCTTCACGCCCGTAGAGACGCCGCTTGCGCTGTATGTTTCCACCTGGACGCCATACGCGTCGCCTACGTTCGCTTTCAGGTTCAGCACGGAACGCTGGCCGTTGTGCTCCAGCACATACAGTTCGCTGGCAGACTGGCTGAGGTATTTGCTTGCGTTCATATCAAAGGCGGTGCTCCACCGGTGGATGCCCTGGGCCTCCTGCTGCGCCGTGACGGAGGTCTCCGCCGCGGCGTAGAGGCGCTCCACAATCACGCAGGCCTCCTGCCAGGTCAGGGTCCCCTTGGGGTTGAAACGCCCGTTGCTGTCGCCCTGGAAGATGCCCATGGCGGCAGTTTTGGACACGGGATCTGCTGCCCAGGAGCTGATGGCGTGCTGGTCGGTGAAGGATTTGGCTGCGCCCTGGGCCGGGGCGGGGACGCCGCCATAATCGCTCAAAGCGCCGGTAACGGCGTAGATCATTTTGGCGGCCTGTTCACGGGTGAGGCGGCTGTGACGGTCTGCGACCCGCTGGCCGTTCTGCGTTGCGCCTTCGGTGATGCCGTAGGCTGCGGCATAGTACATCCCGTAGCCGTTGTCCACGGTGGAAATGTCGGCAAAATAGCCGTCGGGCGCGGGCTGGACGACGCCGGTTTCATACCAGCCGCCTTCCATCTGGACCAGATTCACCAGCATCTGGCAGAAGTCGCCGCGGCTGATGGGGTCCGTGGGGGCGTAGCTGTCGGGGTACAGGCCCCAATACAACAAACCGTCGTTTTCCAGGTGGCTGCACTGGGCTGCGGCCCAGGATGCTGGTTCTTTCGTAAACGCTTTTGCCGGAGAGCACAAAGCCGCCGTCAAAAACAAAACAAGGACCAGTACGCCGAATTTGCGTGTGCCTTTCATGTTTTGCGCTCCTTTTTCTTTTGTATCATGTGCCGGGAAATGGAAAAATTTCTCAGCAGTTCCATTATAGCATGGTGCCGTAGCGTCTACAAGGCGTGGGGAAGTATTTTTGTGAGAAAGGCGCGGGCGAAGGTCTCCTGTGGAGCGGCAGCCGTATAAAAAGCGGAAGGGGGCTGCCTGAAACTTGCAAAAATAGATCTGATATGGTAAAATAAAATGCTATGTCAGATTCCTTTTTGTGGAAGAGGCGCGTTATGCGCAAAAGCGACGGTATCAAACGCAAGGGAGCCGCGCATACGGCAGCTGCCGGAACAGGGCCTCTGCGCCGAAGGCAGGCCCTTACAGCATTTGGAAAAATGCGCCGGAATGAACGACGCGATGAAACATATGGAACTTTAGAAACCGCTGCGGTGCGGTGATTTGAGCATGTTTGAAAAGGAGGCAGCGCTTCTGTGTACTTAAAAGCATTGGAGATACAGGGATTCAAATCGTTCCCAGACAAGACCGTTTTGAACTTTGGCGAGGATATCACCGCCATTGTCGGTCCCAACGGGAGCGGAAAGTCCAATATCTCCGACGCCATCCGCTGGGTGATGGGCGAGCAGAGCAGCCGCACGCTGCGCGGCAGCAAAATGGAGGATGTGATTTTCGGCGGGACGGAAAAGCGCGCCCAGGTGGGCTTTGCCCAGGTTACGCTGATCATAGATAATACGAGTCATATTTTTCCCATGGAGGAAAACGAGGTCGCCATTACCCGGCGGTACTACCGCAGCGGGGACAGCGAATATTATATCAATAAGCAGGCGGTCCGTCTGCGGGACGTCAACGAGCTGTTCATGGACACCGGCATGGGCCACGAGGGCTACTCCATTATTGGACAGGGTAAGATCGACGAGCTTCTGTCGGTCAAGAGCGCGGAACGCCGGGGCGTGTTTGAGGAAGCTGCGGGCATCTCTAAATTCCGCCACCGTAAGGAAGACTCTGAGCGGAAGCTCCAGCGCACCGAGGAAAACCTTGTGCGCATCAACGATAAGATCGCGGAGTTGGAGCTCCAGGTGGAGCCTTTGCGCGAGCAGGCGGAAAAGGCGAAGAAGTATTTGATCCTGCACGGGGAGCTGCGCAGTCTCGAGGTGTCCGTCTGGGTCTGCCAGCTTGCGGAGCTCCATGCCGCTGCGCTGAAGCTGGCTGCGGACGCGGAGACGTCCCGTCAGGCGCTGGCCGCTGCGAACGAGGCTTTGGAGGAGCTGTACCGCTACAGTGAGCAATTCGGCGAAAAGTTAGCTGCGGCGGATGTGGAAGCGGACGGTGTGCGCGCCGGCGTGGCGGCGCTGGATGGGAGCATCAATGAAAAGGAAGCGTCCGTTGCCGTGATGGAGGGGAGCATCGCCCACCATAAAGCGGATCTGGACCGCGTGCGCGGAGAGCTGACGGAGCACGCATCCCGCACGGGGAATCTACGCGCGCAGATGGCGGAAAAGGCCGCTCATATCGAGGAGATCGACCGGTCGTGCGCCGCGTTGGAGCAGGAGCTGCGGGCGTTGCTGGTCCAGGCGGAGGAAGCCAGCCGCAGTGCCGGGAGCATCGCGGACGAGGCGGATGCCCTGCGGGCCAAGGAAGCGCTGAATGCGGCGGCGGCGGCGGACGCCAAGGCCGTGCTGTCGGGCTTGCAGGCCGATGAGGAAAACATTGTTCAGCGCCGCGCGGCGGTGCTGGCGGAGCTTGAGAGCACGGAGCAGAACCGCGAGGCGGATGCCCTGCGGGAGAAGGAGTGCCGCCAGGCGCTGGTCGATGCCCGGGAGGCGCTGCTGTCTGTGGGCAACGTCATCCAGGGTTATGAATTGCGCATGGAAAACCGCCGGAAAAAAGCGAAGGAGGCGGCGGACCGGGCGCTGCAGCTGACCATGGAGCACAACGCCATGGAGCAGCGCATCAAGATGTTGTCGGATATGGAAAAGGAGTACGAGGGATTTTCCAAAGCCGTGCGTTTGGTGATGCAGGCGGCGGAAAAGCAGGTGCTCCGTGGGATCCGCGGCCCGGTAGCCAGCTTGATGAAGGTGGACGACCGGTACACGGTGGCCATTGAGGTGGCCCTGGGCGCGATGATGCAGAACATCGTCGTGGAGCGGGAAGAGAACGCCAAGGCGGCGATCTCCTACCTGAAGCAGCGCGACGGCGGACGGGCGACGTTCCTGCCCCTGTCTGCCATGCGGGGCGAGGAGCTGCGCGAGCGGGTACAGGGCGAGGCAGGGTTTGTCGGCATTGCCAGCGCGCTGGTCCACTACAATGCAGCCTACGACGGCATCTTTCAAAACCTCCTGGGACGCACGGTGGTGGTAGAGGATCTGGACTGCGCCATCGCCATGGCGCGCAAGTTCGGCGCACGGTTTCGTATCGTGACCCTGGACGGTCAGGTGATGAACCGGGGCGGTTCCATGACGGGCGGTTCCGTCAGCCGCAGCGCGGGCATTTTGTCCCGCGCCAATGAGCTGAAGCGTTTGCGCGGACAGCTGACAGAGCTGAAAGACGCGCTGTCGGAGGCGGGACGCATCCAGGAGGAGACGGAGCGGGAGCTGACGGCGGCGCGGTATGAGATACAGGTCGCCGAGGAGCAGAAGCGCCGGAGCGAGGACGAGGCGCTGAAGCGGGAGAGCGAGCAGTCCCATTGGCGCGCGCTGCTGGAAGGGCACGACGCGGCCCTGGAAAACCTCCGGGGCGAACAGACGGCCCTGGAGGGGCGTCTTGCGGAGAATCAGGCCAAGCGCGCCGAAGCGGAGCAGACGGTTGCCCGCCTTGCGGCGGAGGGACAGGCTCTGCGCGCCGCGGCGGAGGAGCGGCTCAGCGGACAGAACGATTTGCAGGCCAAGGCGGGACAGCTTGCCGGGGAGATCGCCGGGAAGAAGGAGGACGTTGCCCGTCTGACCGCGGAGCGTGTTGCCACGGAGCGTTCTTGGAAGGATCTGGAGCGGGTCTGCGCCGACATGGCCGGAGACCGGGACGAGCGGGAAAAGTTAGCGGCGTGGTATGAAGCGGAGATCGCGTCCTTGCAGGGAGACATCGCCGCGAGCCGCGGCGAGATCCAGGGCTTGCAGGAAGAGCGCGCTGCCCTGCAGGAGCAGTTGGACGCCCTGGCCCGGGAAAAGCTCCGGCTGGAAGCGGAACGCACGGCGAAGGACCGGGAGAGCCGGGAGAAAAACGAAGAGGTTTTGCGCCTGGAGCGGGAAAGCGCCCGCCTGGAACAGAAAAAGGCAACCTCCGCCATGGAGGAAAAGCAGCTGCTGGACCGCCTGTGGGACAACTACGAGCTTTCCTACGAGGACGCCAAGGCCCAGAGCATGGAGCTGGAGAGCGTACCGAAAACGAACCGGCGCATCGGCGAGCTGCGCAGGGAGATCAACAGCCTTGGCACACCGAATCTGGGCGCGGTGGAGGAGTTCGACCGGGTGAACACCCGTTACGAATACCTTACGGGCCAGCGGGACGACGTGGAGCAGGCAAAGGAGGAACTGCTGGGCGTGATTGAGGAGATCACCGGGGAAATGCGGCGCATTTTCCGCGAGCAGTTCGACGTGATCAACGAGAGCTTCCAGAAGACGTTTTTGGAGCTCTTCGGCGGCGGCAAGGCCCAGCTGGAGTTGGAGGACGAGTCGGATATCCTGGAGTGCGGCATCGAGATCAAGGTTCAGCCTCCGGGTAAAACGCTGAAAACCATATCTCTGCTCTCCGGCGGCGAGAAGGCGTTTGTGGCCATCGCATTGTATTTTGCCATCATGCAGGTCCATCCCACGCCCTTTTGCGTCATGGACGAGATCGAAGCGGCCCTGGACGAGGCAAATGTGGTGCGATGCGCCCGCTATATGCGCCGCATCGCGGGCAAGACCCAGTTTATCGTTATCACCCACCGGCGCGGCACCATGGAGGAAGCGGACGTGCTCTACGGCGTGACCATGCAGGAGCGGGGCGTTTCGCGGGTGCTGACGATCAATCTGAACGATATGGCCAAGGAGCTGCACATCGAATAAGGAGATGTGTGGAAAGATACAAGGAAAACGGCGGCTTCCCGCGGGAAGCCCGATGGAAGGAGTGGCGGCATGGGCTTTTTTGACAAGCTGAAAAAAGCGTTCAGCGGGAGCATCAAGCTCGACGACGAATTTTTTGAAGCCATGGAGGAGACGCTCATTTTGGACGATCTGGGCGTGACCGTGGCGTCGGATGCAGTAGACCGGCTACGCACGGCCATCAAGAAGGAGCATCTCCAGACCGAGGAGGAGGTGCGGGACGCCCTGCGCCGCATCCTGCGGGAGATGCTGGAGGTGGGAGATACGGCGCTGGACCTGTCTACCAAACCGAGTGTTGTGCTGATGATCGGCGTCAACGGCGTGGGCAAAACGACCACCATCGGCAAGCTGGGCCACCGGCTCAAGGGCGAGGGCAAGAAGGTCCTCTTCTGCGCGTCGGATACCTTCCGCGCGGCGGCGGCGGACCAGCTGGAGATCTGGTCGGAGCGCGCGGGCGTGGACATCGTGCGCCAGAGCGAAGGGTCCGACCCCGGCGCGGTGCTGTTTGACGCGCTGCAGGCGGCTAAGGCCCGGAACGTGGATGTGGTGCTGGTGGATACGGCGGGCCGTCTGCACAACAAGCAGAATCTGATGAACGAGTTGGCGAAGCTGCGCAAGATCATCGACCGGGAGGCGCCGGAGGCGGCGAAGGAGACGCTGCTGATCCTGGACGCCACCACCGGACAGAACGGATTGATTCAGGCCAAGCAGTTCAAGGAAACGGCGGGTCTGACGGGCATCGTATTGACGAAGCTGGACGGTACGGCGCGGGGCGGCATCGTGGTAGCCATTGCGCGGGAATTGCAAGTGCCGGTGAAGTATACCGGCGTGGGCGAGGGCATCGAGGACCTGCGGCCCTTTGACGCGGAGGAATATGTGCAGCAGCTTGTTTGAATATTGAAACGGCGTTTGAAAAGGACCTGGGATCGGGGCGCTTGCTGCCCATGGCGGGAGTTTGATTTTTGGAGGGACGGTATCGTGCTGGCAGTGTGGAACCGCATAAAATTGATCACGCTGGTTTCCCAACGGAAATACTTCCGCGTGAAGGAAGCCCTTTCCGCCGCCGGGATCGCCCATTGTACCAGGATCCACGGTATGTTGAGCTTCGACGGCCGGGACCGCTGGATGATCCCGGGTATGAACAGGGACGCCATGGGTACCTATACGATCTATGTGCACCGCGATGACCAGCACCGCGCATTGCAGGCGGTTGAACAGGCCCTGCGGGATCAAATTTGATAAGGAAGGATTCGGGATATGACAAGACAGGATGGAAGGGCATTTGACGAGCTGCGTGGCATCAGGATCACGCCGGGCTTCGCGGAATTTGCCGAGGGCAGCGTGCTGATCGAATGGGGCGGAACAAAGGTGCTGTGCTGTGCCAGCGTAGAGGAACGCGCGCCGCACCACGTCCCCGGCGGCGAGGGCTGGGTGACGGCGGAATACGCCATGCTCCCGCGGGCCAACCGGGAGCGGAGCCGTCGGGACGTGTCCAAACTGAAGCTGGCGCCTCGCAGCGCGGAGATCCAGCGGCTCATCGGCCGCAGCCTGCGGGCGGCAGTCGATCTAAAGGCGCTGGGCGAGCGCACCATCACCGTGGACTGCGACGTGCTCCAGGGCGACGGCGGCACCCGCACGGCGTCGGTGACGGGCGGATATCTGGCCCTGGCGCTGGCGTGCCGGAAGCTGCTGGCGGAGGGCGTGCTGCACCGCGACCCCATCGTAGGGTATGTGGCGGGCGTCAGCGCGGGTATCGTGGACGACCGCCTGCTCCTGGACCTCTGCTATGCCGAGGACAGCCGCGCCATGGTGGATCTCAACTGCGTAATGAACGACCGCGGCGAGCTGATCGAGCTGCAAGGAACGGGAGAGGGACGGCCCTTCACTGTGGACGAGCAGCAGTCCCTGGTGCGCCTGTGCGCCAAGGGGATTGGAGCGTTGATCGAGCTGCAAAAAAATGTTCTTCATTCCTAAATAAAAACGATGCGAAAAAGATACAATTTACCGTTACAAGAAAGGAAGCATGGGGAAAAAGATGAAATTTGTGTTAGCATCCCATAATCCGGGGAAACTGACGGAGATGCGGGCCATCCTCTCCGAATTCGGCGTGGAGTTGGTGAGCCAGGACGAGCTGGGCGTTCATATCGATGTGGAGGAGACGGGAGAGACTTTCCGGGAAAACGCCTTGCTAAAAGCCCGCGCGGTCATGGAGCAGACCCAACTGCCCGCTATTTCTGATGATTCCGGTCTGATGGTGGACGCGTTGAACGGCGCGCCGGGCGTCTATACCGCCCGCTATGGCGGCGAGGGGCTGACGGATGAGCAGCGGTACCGCCTGCTGCTGTCTTCCCTGACGGGGCAGACGAATCGCACCGCCCATTTTTACAGCTGCATTGCCTGTGTGTTTCCGGGCAACGAAACGATCACTGCCCAGGGCGTATGCGACGGGACGATTGCCTTTGCGCCCATGGGGCAGGACGGCTTTGGCTATGATCCCATTTTCTTTGTGCCGGCTCTGCGGAAGACCTTTGCCCAGATGACGGCGGAGGAAAAGAACAGCGTTTCCCACCGGGCGAAGGCCCTGGCGGCGTTCCGTGTGGAATTTGAAAAATATTGCGGGGAGAAAAACATCCATGTTGACGAGTAAGCAGCGGGCCTATCTGCGGAGCCTGGCCAATGCGCTGGAGCCGGTGCTCCAGGTGGGGAAGGACGGCGTGGGCGAAAATCTGATCGTACAGGCGGACGGCATCCTGGAAAAGCGGGAGCTGATGAAGGGACGGGTGCTGGAAAACAGCCCGCTGTCCCCACGGGAAGCGGCGGAGGCCGTCGCCGCGGCCACCCACAGCGAGGTGGTCCAGGTCATCGGCTCGAAGTTCGTTTTGTTCCGTGTCCAGCAGGACAAGGAGAAGCGAAAGATCGAGCTGCCGAAGACAAAAAAGAAATGAACCGGCCCGGCACCGGAAAAGGGGGAGTCTACGGGTATGCGCATCGGGATCTATGGCGGGACCTTCAACCCGCCCCATCTGGGCCACGTCCACGCGGCGGAGGCGGCGGGACGCGCCCTGGCCCTTGACAGGCTGCTGATCGTGCCGGACAATATCCCGCCCCATAAAGCGCTGCCGGAGGGGTCTGCGGATAACGAACAGCGCCTGGAGATGGCGCGCCTTGCCTTCGGCGCTATTCCAAACGCGGAGGTGACGGACCTTGAAGTGCGCCGCGCGGGAAAGAGCTTTACGGTGGATACCCTGCGGGCGATCCACGCCGCGGAGCCCGAGGCAGAGCTTTGGCTGCTCATGGGCAGCGATATGCTGGCGTGCCTGCACCTGTGGCATGAGCCGGAGGAGATCGTCCGCCTGGCCCATATCGCCGCCTTTGTCCGGGGCGCGGCGGGAGAAGAGGAAATGTTCCGCCGGATGCTTCCCCTGCTGCGCAGCAACTTTGGCGCGGACGTGACCCAGGTGCCCATGGAGGCGCTGGCGGCGTCCTCCACGGAAATACGCCGGCGTGCGGCGGAGGGGACGGCGGCGGAGCTGCTGCCGGAGCCGGTGTGGGGCTACATCCAGCGTATGGGCCTGTACGGCGTGAAGACCGACCTGACCCGCCTGACGCCTTGTCAGCTGCGCCCTGTGGCGCTGTCCTATCTCAAGCCCGGCCGCGTGGCCCATGTGCTGGGTACGGAGGAGACGGCGGTGCGCCTCGCCCGGCGCTTGGGCGCGGATGAGAAGAAGGCCCGCACGGCTGCGCTGCTGCACGACTGCACAAAAAAGCTCAGCCTGCCCGAGCAGCTGGCCTTGTGCGAAAAATACGGCGCGCCGCCGGACGCGCTGGAGCGCCAAATGCCCCAGCTGCTCCATGCGAAGACGGGCGCCCATCTTGCACGGGACGTGTTTGCCGTGGACGACGAGATCTACGGCGCGATCCGCTGGCATACCACGGGGCGGGAGGATATGACCTGCCTGGAAAAGGTGATCTATCTGGCCGACTGCATCGAGCCGGCGCGGCGTTATCCCGGCGTGGAGGAGCTGCGCCGGGCGGCGGCGGAGGATCTGGACAAGGGCCTTACCCTGGCGCTGGAGATGACGGTGCGGCGGATGGAGCGCCTGGGCGAACCGATCCATGAAAATACGCGCAAGGCATTGCGGTTTTTGAAAGGACAAGAGAGCAGCGATGGCATATGAACAGAAAAAAGAGGGCGCCCGCGTGGCGCCGGGCGGCGGAAAACGGCAGAAAAAGCCGCTGAGCAAAAAAGAAAAGCGGCAGCGCATTCTCCTGATCGTCCTGGCGGTGCTGGCGGCGCTGCTGTGCGTTGTGGCGGCGGTAGCGGCGTTCTTCCAGCGTCCCGAATTGCCCAAGCCGCCAGATGAGGAGGACCAAAGGGAGAACAACGGCGTGGAGCTGGTGGGGCCGAAGCTCTCCGGCGACCGGAAGAAGGATTTTTATACCTTCCTCGTCATTGGTCGGGACACCGGCGGCGGCGGGAATACGGACACGATCCTGCTGGCGGCCTATGATATCCCCAATCAGCAGCTGAATGTGATGAGCATCCCCCGCGACACCATGGTCAACGTGGGCTGGGACGTGAAAAAGATCAATTCCGTCTACAACTTCGGCGGCAAGGGCGAGGCGGGGATCGACGCCCTGTACGACGAGGTCAGCGAGCTGGTGGGCTTTGTGCCGGATTACAGCATCGTGGTGGAATGGGAAGCCGTGGGCGAGCTGGTGGACGCCGTGGGCGGCGTCTGGTACGATGTGCCGCGGAATATGGACTACGACGACCCTGCCCAGAACCTGCATATCCATGTGAAAAAAGGCTACCAGAAGCTGGACGGCAAGGCCGCCATGGGCGTCGTCCGCTTCCGCGAGGGGAAAAACGGCTACGCCACGGGCGACCTGGGGCGCATCGAGACCCAGCAGGGCTTTTTGAAAGCCTTGGTGGAGGAATGCCTCAAGATCGACAAAATGACGAAGGTCTTTGATTACGCCCGTATTTTCACCGAGCAGGTCACCACGGACCTGACGGTAAACAACCTGGCTTGGTTCGCCCAGAAGGCGATCTTCGGCGGACTGCGCTCGGAAAACATCCACTTTATCACCATGCCCTGTGAGTCGAAGAACGTGTGGAGCCGCAGCTATCACGCCAATCTCAGCTATGTGGTCCCCAACGTGGACGAGCTGATCGCCGTGGTGAACGAGAGCTTCAACCCTTATCTTGACGATTTGACCTCCAAGGAGCTGGATATCATGTTCGTCAACCGGGACGGCACCATCGGCTGTACCAGCGGCATCCTGAAGGATACCAAGGCCAACAGCTCCCTGGGCAGCCGGCCCTCCAATACGCAGCCGACGGTGGACCCGGATACGACGGACCCGGTGGAGCCGGATATCCCCGTGGAGCCGGTCGATCCCGGTCCCGGTACCGATCCTGGTACCGACCCCGGCACGGACCCCGGTACCGATCCCGGTACAGACCCAGGCACCGATCCGGGCGTCGATCCGGGCGTCGATCCAGGCACCGATCCCGGTACGGACCCGGGGACAGACCCCGGCACCGATCCGGGTACGGACCCCGGCATCACCCCGGACCCCGGTGTGACAGACCCCGGCACGGACCCCGGCTATATCATCGACCCCGGCGCAGGGCAATTTCTTGACCCCAACGCCCCGAACGGCGACGTTCAGGGCGCGGAAAACGATCCCGGCAGCGATGGCACATCAGAAACACAGGGCGGCGCGGAGGATCAAACCGCGTCCCCGGCGGCATGAGAGGAAAGGAGCAGAACGATATGACACCTTATGAAATGGCGACTGTGGCAGTCAAAGCGCTGGATCAGCGGCGCGCAAAGGAGATCCGTATGCTGAAGGTCACGGATGTCTCATCCCTGGCGGATTACTTTGTCATTTGCAGCGGTACCTCCAATACGCAGATCAAGGCGCTGACGGAGTCCGTGGAGGAAGCGATGAAGAACGCCGGGGAGATGCCGAACCACATCGAGGGCCACCGGGAAGGGACCTGGGTCCTTTCGGACTACGGCTGTGTGGTGGTACACATCTTCTCTCCAGAGGCGCGGGAGTTTTACGATTTGGAGCGCCTGTGGAGCGATGCGGAGGAAGAGGATATTTCCGCGCTGATCACGCGGGATTGACGAACGAAAAAGCGTTTGTTTGAAAAGTTTTAATTTGAAAACGCACCCCACCTTTTCAAACTGAAAAAACGCCGGAGGAG
>CANSLL010000044.1 GCA_947647695.1 uncultured Clostridia bacterium
GGGTACCGGGCGCGTTTTGGTAGACATTTTGGTAGACCGGGTAGACATGATATGGGAAAATTTGGAAATCACACATGAAAACAGCGCGGAGAAGGAACGCTTTCGCATCCATTCTCCGCGCTTCTTATTCTACACTTCAATGTATATTTACAACCGTTTCAACAGCGCAGCAAGCCCATCCTCCGCAGGAGCAGACAGGGCCGCATGGAGAGATTTCCCCCGGAACGTGCCGTCCTTCTCCGAAAACGCCGGCATCGGCAAAACCACGTCCGCCACCGCGGTCAGCTCTGTCAACGCAGGCGTTGCGACCGCAACAAAGTTTGTCTCATTCAGAGCAGAGACGTCCACAGTATCGCAATAGATCTGACAATAGGAACAATTCTGCCCGCTGCGGCAGCCGGAAGCAGCGTCCGCATCGTAAATCAGCAGGGCGTCCGCACCGTGGGCCGCACGCAGCAGCTCGCCGTACCCGCCGAACACGCCGTGGCGCACACCCGCCGCCCCGGCGATCTGCTCCGTACAGGCGATCTCCTCGTCCGTCGTGGACCGGCTGGTCAATACGGCGGCGTTGTTTTTCAGATGCTCCGCAACGGCGGCGAGAGCCTCCTCCCATGTGGTTTCCTTCAGGACGCCGGTGGACGGATCCTTGACCATCGGCGCGGTCACACGCCCGGCGTCCAGGGTCTTCCAATAGGTATAATGGCCCCGTCCGCAGGGCAGGCTGTCCGCACCGGGCACGCCGGCGGCGCGCAGCTCCACCACTTTTCCGCCCTTGACGAGCAGCTCCACCGCGCAGGCGTTTTCACACAGCGGACAGGTGGTCGCCGTAGGCGTGACCTCCCAGGCGCGGTAATTTTTCTTATTGCTCTTGCTGGCCAGCGCGCCTACGGGGCAGACCTCCACGCAGTTTCCGCAGCTTCCGCAGTTCGACGAACGCCACAAATGATCGTAGGGAATGCCCATTTTTGTGGCAAAGCCGCGGTTTGTCAGGGAGATGATATTCTTTCCGGTGATCTGCTCACAGGTACGCTGGCAGCGGCGGCACATGATACACTTTTTCGGATCGTAATCAAAATACGGATTGGTATCGTCCACCGGGGCATCCTGACGGCGTCCGGCAAAGACGTTCTCCATCACGCCGTACTCCAAACAGTAATCCTGGAGCTTGCAGGCGCCGTTTTGCGGACAGCTGAAGCAGTTGTTGTCGTGATTGCTCAGCAGCAGCTCCAGCACAAATTTCCGGGCCTCGACAACCTTTTCCGACCGGGTGAACACCTCCATCCCCTCGGCGCAGTGCTCGCTGCACGCGGTAAACAGGCCCGCCTTGCGGCCGCCGAGGATCTCCACCACGCAGAAGCGGCAGGAGCCGTCCGGGGCAAGGCCCTTGAGATAACACAGCGTGGGGATCGTGATCCCGACCTGCTCCGCAGCGGCAAGGACCGTCGTCTCCGGCGGGACCTCCACCGCTACGCCGTCGATGGTGAGATGGATCATCTTTTCACTCATGCTCCCTCGCCTCCTTTCATAGCACAGCTGCCCGCGGGGCATTTCCCCTGTTCATGGGCCAGGAAATCCTCCCGCCGGTGGGCAAGGCAGCTGCGGATGGCCTTGTTGGCGCTCTGGCCCAGACCGCAGGCGGACAGGGCGGAGATCTGGGTGATGGCCCGCTCCAAACGGTCCGTATCCCCCGGCCTGCCCCGGCCCTCGCACAGGTCCGTCAGCAGCTCCAGCACCCGCATGGTGCCGATGCGGCAGGGCGTACATTTTCCACAGGATTCGTGGACGAAAAATTCCATGACCTTGCGGCAGTAGTCCACGATGCACACGTCCCCGTCCGCCACGACCACAGCGCCGGAGCCCACGGAAAGGCCGGCGTCCCAAAGGCTGTCGTGGTCATAGACCGTATCTAGCTGCTCTGGGAAGCCGATGGGGCCGGACTGGCCGCCCAGGTGGTAAAAGGACAGCTCTTTGCCATCGGGGATACCGCCGCCGAAGGCGGGGTCAAAAATCAGCTCCCGCAGCGTCACCTTGCCGAGGCCCACTTCATAGACGCCCCGGTTTTTCACGTTGCCGGACAGGCATACCAACTTTGTACCGCCGCTGCCGGGAACGCCCAGCTCCAAAAACGCGTCCGCGCCCTGGGTGTAGATCACGGTCAGATCGGCGTAGGATTCCACATTGTTGACCAAGGTGGGCTTTTTGTACAGGCCCACCTCCGCTAAATGGGGCGGCTTGATGCGGGGACGGCCTGCGCGGCCCTCGATGGAGTTCAGCAGCGCGGAGTTTTCGCCGCAGACATAGGCGCCCGCGCCGGAGATGATGGTAATGGTATAGTCAAAGCCCTCCACGCCGCAGATATTCTTTCCGAGGTAACCAGCCTTTACGGCGTTATCGATGGCCTTTTGGAACACCCTCTGGATGGCGCGGTATTCGCCGCGGATGTAAATAAAGCCCCGGGCGCTGTGGAGCACGCGTCCGGCGATGGTCATGCCCTCGATGACCTTCAGGGGCATATCCCGCAGCAGCTCCCGGTCCTTAAAGGTACCCGGTTCGCCCTCGTCGGCGTTGCAGACGATGTACTTGGGCGTGATGGGGATCTTGTACATCTGGGACCATTTGCGTCCGGCGGGATAGGCCGCGCCGCCGCGGCCCCGCAGCTCCGCTTTCAAAAGCTCGTCCAGGACCGCCTGGTCGGACATGCCCAGCACACGCTCCAGCGCCTGATAGCCGCCCTGGGCCTTGTACGCCGCCACGTCCGTTCCGTCGAAGGTCCCCGCGCCCTTCAATAACACATCCATTGTCTTTGCCATGACGCGCACCTCCTCACATCGCCCGCAGCTCCGCCACCAGACGGCGGACTGCGTCCCGGTCCAGGTTTCCGTAGACCGCGTCGCCCACCTTGACGACGGGTCCGATGTCGCACGCGCCCACGCAGGGGGTGGTGGTCAGGGTGAACAATCCGTCCCCGGTTGTCTCGCCCAGGGAAATGCCCAGCTCCTCCTCCAGCCAGCCGATGACGCGCTGGCTCTTGACGAGATAGCACGACGCGCTGGTGCAGACCTCCAGCACATAACGGCCCCGGGGCTGCGCGGAGAGCATGGCGTAAAACGTGATTACATCGTGCACATGGGCCAGGGACAGGCCCATTTCATCGGCCACCACGGCGGCGGTCGCTTCATCAATATAGCTCCGGCGGGACAAGGATTGCAGTTCCAGCAAAACGGACAGCAGCTGCTCCGTTTCCCCGCCGTGCTTACGGATGACGGCGCGTTTTTCCTCCGCGCTCATCTCCTCTAAAAATATTTGTTTCATAAATGCTCCTCCCTTGAACGCTTTGCACAGTCTATTAAATAATTTTATTGAAATCTCGTGTAAATAGCAATACCTTATTGACAAAATTTCGGGAAGAACAGCGCGAAATATCTGGCAATTGTGAAAAATAT
Organism: uncultured Clostridia bacterium; assembly: GCA_947647695.1. GTDB lineage: Bacteria > Bacillota > Clostridia > Oscillospirales > Oscillospiraceae > Pseudoscillospira. Next base: position 3,444 of record CANSLL010000044.1, read on the forward strand.
GGCGAAGCTGCCAGCAGAAAAAGCACACAGCGGGCATTCTGTCTGCCGACATTCTGTCCGCTGTGTGCATAGGGGGGCTCTTACAATGCGGCGCGGTAAATGGCGCGCACGTCCTCCTTCGTCAAAACACAGGGGTGGTTCTGTAGCATCATTTGCGAGACCTGGAAGCAATTTTCCGTCATCCAGTCCACATCTTCCTCCAATACGCCCTGCTGGGACAAGGTGACATTCAGATCGATCTGTTCCAGGAAGCGCCGCACGGCGTCGGGACAATCTGCCGCTGTTTTGCCGCCCAGGGCTTTGGCAATCGTCTCAAAGGGTTCCGGAGCGGCATCCAGGGACCGCTCGTAGATCACCGGCGTCAGGGCCGCGAGGCCGCGGCCGTGGGCAATATCCCGCAGGCCGCTGGCGGGATGCTCCATACCGTGGGGCGCGACGACGGACGCGCTGTAGATCGCCATACCGCCCAGGGTGCTGGCCAGGGCGATGCCCTCCCAATCCTCCCGGTCCTCCGACCCGCCGTACACCGCCGGCAGGTGGCGGGCGGCCAGCTCCATGCCCCGCAGCGCCATCTGCGCCGCAAAGGGATGGCATTTGCGGGACAGCAGCGTCTCCATATTGTGGCACAGGGCGTCAAAGCCCACGGAGGCAAGGACGGCCTTGGGCATGGTCTGCATCAGCAGCGGGTCCACAATGGAAACGCTGGGGATGCAGCAGTCGCTGCGCATCCCGCGCTTGTCCTTTGTTCTGGCATCGGACAGCACAGCGGTGCCGTTGCCCTCGCTGCCGGTGCCGCAGGTGGTGGGCACGGCAATCAGGGGCAGGATAGGCCGGGGCGTGCGGTGCCGGAGGACATAGTCGGAAATATCCCCCTCGCAAACGCACATCAGGGCGATCGCCTTGGCCGCGTCCATCACGCTGCCGCCGCCCAGGGCCACGACCACGTCGCACCCTTCCGCCCGGCCCAGGGCCGCGCCCTCCATCACTGTATCAGTCAGAGGATTCTGCGCCACCCGGTCAAATACAACGTGGGCCACGCCCGCTTCCGTCAGCGACGCGATGACCCGGTCCAGCAGACCGCTCTGTTTCGCGCTGCTCCGCCCGGTAACGATCAGCGCCCGCTTGCCGTATTTTGCCGCCTCCGCGCCGGCGCGGTCCACGACCCCGCAGCCAAACAGCAAATGGGACGGCAGATGATACTCAAAATCCATATTTTCCGTTCTCCTTTCTTATCCACTCTCCCGTTTCTCAAAAGCCCAGTTCTTCTCCGATCAACACGACCTCCGTCTCCATGCTGGACACGGGGCCAAGCAACGTGAGCAAACCGTTGCAGATGCGGTCCGGGCTTTTACAGTCATAGCACTTATCCGCCTTGAGGGCACAAGGCGTCTTTCTGCCCAGACGCTGGGCGTCCTTGGGCGCGGCGACGTTCCGGGCGCGCCAGACGGCTTTTTCATACGTCCCGGCGATCTTGTTGACGCCCGCGACAAGATACAGCTTTTCATGGCCGAACAGCATGGACGAGGTCCGGTTTCCCCGGCCGTCAATATTGACAATCTCCCCCGTTTCGGCGATGGCATTGACCGAGGACAGATACACCTGGGCCGTGGCGCAGCGGGCATAGACCTCGTCCAGAGTCAGTCCTTCGGACTTGTACCAGTGCCAATAGACCTCGTTGTGGCCGGACAACCGCTCATACATCCCCAGGTCCTGGACCGTGACCGTACCGCCGACGCCAACGGTCTTGCCGTCGATGGCCTGGTCGAGGTAATCCGCGGCCTCCGCCGCCGTGGGGAAATAAGTGACGGTAAAGCCCCGGCCCCTGAGATTGCGGATGGTGGTTTCAACGTTCATATTGCGCTTCCTCCTTTGATCTTGTTCACCCGGCAGGGATTTTTATAGCCGTTCGTTCAGCACATATAACCATTGGGCGCATTCTTTTCCCAATCGCCGTTCAACCTCTGCCTGCGCCTCCTGCCACAGCGGCATTGCGGCATCCAATACTCGTCGTCCTTCTTCTGTCAACACCAGAGCGCGCCGGCGAGACGATGCAGCACTGGTATCCTGAACGAAGCCATGCGCCTGCAAAGGCCGTAGCGTACGCGTCAGTGTTGTCCGCTCCAAACCGACACTGGCCGCCAATGCAGTAATGCTGGACGGCCCCAGCCGTTCCAAGTGCCGCAGTAGCGAAAATTGATTGACCGTCAACCCGGAAGGCGCCAAAATACGATCATAGCAAGCGGTGACCGCATTTGCAGCACGCCGAAGGTGAATGCAATAACAAGTGCTTTTTTGTGGTTGCATAAAAATTTCCTCCGCCTTATGGTGTATATACACTATAAGGCGAAATATTCTTTTTGTCAAGGGGGAATTTTCTCCTTTTTCCTTGCCAAATGAACTGCGAGACTATATAATCGAATCAATCCTTCAATCCGTATTTTCCATAGGAAAGGAAGATGTTTCGCCATGGAATCGATCTTATATATCCTCTGCCATGCGTCCACCGTGCCGGAGATCCTGGCTGCCGCCGACCACGCCTTCGGCACGAATACCCCCGGCAGCGGCAACAAACTCACGCTACGCAACGGCGATCTGTCCGTCGAGATCAGCGCCTACGGCGAGGACCTGGGCGAGGAATGCGTCCAGTTCATCCGAACGCAAATCGACGCCGTCTGCGGCCACTTCGCCCCGGTGGAAACGGAGCAGCATACCGATATCAAGATCAACGCCCTGCATCAGCTCACCGGCTCCAAAGGGTTCGTCCATATTCGGTACACCTATCCCGGCGCGGAGGACGGCGAAACAGAGGAACAGCTCACATTGACTTTGTGCGCCGTCGCCGGCGCGCTCCACGGCCTGCTGCTGGCCCGGGAAGGCACGGCGCTGCTGGATGAACAAGGCCGTCTGGTGTTCAACGACGAGGGAGAAAGCAGCCTGCCCTGGTTCATGCCCTGGGAGCGCCCCCTGCCACCGGGCTTTTTCGACGGCGTGCCGGAGGATGCCCTTCGCCGCCGGAACGAAAGCCTTGCCTTCTGCAAGGCGCGCCACATCCATGTGACGGAATGGCTGCCGCTGATCGAAAGCGAAGCGGACGCCGCCGTCCCCGCGCCGGAGGAGATCGCCGGACGGGCCGCGGCGCTGCTGATCGTAGCAATCTACAGCGAGTGCCTGCTCCAGGAAAAGATGAGCGTGGAGGACGCGCGGGATTTCGTCGCGCCCATCATCGAAGGCTACGGCGCAGAGCGGTTCTTCTCTCCCGCGGAGGCGGCGTATCTGGAAAATGACGACTCCAGTGAACAGGACCGCATCCAGTTTATCTGGCAGTATGAGCCGCTGATGGTGATGCTCTGGGCGCTGGGTTATGTGGACGACCTGTTTTATCCCGACCGCATCTGCGACGTCCCGGCCCTGTCGCGGATGATGTATGAGCACGGATCCATAGACGCGCTCATGGCGGACGCCAAACCCCGCGGTACCGGCGAGCTGCTTTCCGCCGCAGATTTGATCTTCCGCCTGGACTGGGCGTGCGTGGACGCGCGCATCCACGGCTTGCCTGCTCCCGCCGGGATGGACGGCGGCGTAGTTGTGGAGCGCCACAAGGCGCTGAACTGGTTGATCACCTGCGAAGAATGGGATCATGTAGACGTATCGACCTGACAAAAGGAGGCATTCAGCCATATGGCTGGATGCCTCCTTTTCGAGCTTGTTAACCTTCATATTGCAGTTTTATCAGACGCGGTTTTTTCAGCGGGCGCTACGGCACCCGTTCACCGAAGGATACATAGCGCCCCCATGAAAGCGGGAGCACGTTCCGGCAAAACGGGAGCATGTTTTTTGAATTTGAGTATTTACGAGAGACAAAGGACGAAAGATGTCGCACTCGTTAGCGTCAGCGGCGCAAAAGGTAGGGGTAGTCCTGTCTTGCACCCTTCCCCTTATCAATGCTTAGACACAATAAAGCGGACACTAACTGTCGCAAAGCAGATCGGAGAGACCGGCATCAATGACCGGACTAAGAACAGAAACGGCGCACCAACGTACCGCAAAGCATAGACAAGCAAAAAACAAGGAAGGGATTCTTAAGGGGCGGCGACTGGCGATGTCGTGCCGGAGCAAAGCTCCGGCGCAGCATCGCTGCTCGCCGTCCCTTAAGCGGTTCTTTGGTTACTTTCTGTCCGCACAGAAAGTAACCGAGGTTCCAAGGGCGAGTAGCCCTTGGGGGTATAGGTCAACACCAACATAACAACGTGGGTGCTCCCACGCACCGGGAGCACCCACGCCAAAACCGTCCGCACCTGCGCAAGGTGCAAAAAAACATCGGAGACCAGCACTACTGCGCCGATCCCCGAATCTGGTGGAGAATACAGGACTCGAACCTGTGACCCCCTGCACGTCAAGCAAATGCTCTAGCCAACTGAGCTAATTCTCCAGACAGCGCTATTATCATACAACATGTCCGAGGGTATGTCAACCGTTTTTTCAAAATTTTTTGCAAAAATTTTCAGTCCAGGGGCGGGAAGCCTCCCGCCCCTGGGCCAAACGGTCAAAAGGCGAAATTGCCGTCTCTGAAAATGGGGACCTTCTTCCCATCCTTCGTCTCTCCGGTGATCTCCAGATCCGCCGTACCCACCATAAAATCCACATGAGTCATGGAGCGGTTCATCCCCCGCGCCTCCAGCGCCGCCTGATCCATTCCCTCCGCGCCGGTGATACAGGGGTACGCCTCGCCAAAGGCAAAATGACAGGACGCGTTTTCATCAAACAGGGTATTGTAAAACAGCAAACCGGAACGGGAAATGGGCGAATCATAGGGCACCAGCGCCACTTCGCCGAGATAAGACGCGCCCTCGTCCACGGCGATGGCCTTTTTCAGCACCGCCTCGCCCTTGGCCGCAAAGGCGCGGACGATCTTGCCGTCCTTCAGGGCAAAGCCGAAATCCTCCACCACATTTCCGTGGAGCGACAGGGGCTTTGAGGCGTACACGATGCCGTTGACCCCCGTCTTGACCGGCAGCGTAAACACCTCCTCGGTGGGAATATTCGCGGAAAAGGGCACGCCGCTGGTGACGCATTTTTCCGCGCCGCCCGCCCAATAGTGGCCCTCCGGCAATGCGACGGTCAGGTCGGTACCCAGGGCGTTTTGATAGCGCAGTGTCCGCAGCTCCATGCTGTTGAGCACCTCCGTGCGGCGGTGCAGCTCTTCAATATGGGCCCGCCAGTTGGCCGCGGCGTCGCCGCCGTCCACGCAGGCCGCCGTGAGGATCGTCTCCCACAGGGCACCCATCGCCTCCGCTACCGGCTTGTCCGGGAATACCTTTTGCGCCCACTTTTCCGTGGGGATCGAACAGACGCACCAGGGGAACTCGTTGTTCGTCTCCCTGCGGCGGAAATTCTCCAGCGCCTTGCCCGACGCGATCTGGGCGCGCTGGATGCGGTCCGGGTCGCATCCCTGGAGGTTTTCCGGGTCCGACGCGTGGACGGCCAGCCAGGCCCCGCCGCCGGCGGAAACCTGCTCAAAGAAATCCGCCGTCCAGGAGTGGACGCTGTCAAACACATCGTTTTCCGCGTGGAGATACTTCTCCCGCGTCAGGGCGTCGTCGTTCCAGTTCATCACTACCTCGCGGCAGCCCAGCTCATAGGCCGCGTGGGCACAGAGACGGGCGAACCACGCCTGATCCACCGGGCAGTCGATGGCCAGCATTTGTCCCTTTTGCAGCGCCAGGCCCTCCGTAAGAAGAAGCCGGGCATACTCCTGCTGTCTTTGCGCTAACGTTTTCATTGCTTCCGTTTCCTTTCCCGCGATCCCCAAGCACGCGCCCGGTGTGCGCTGCCGGATCGCGTCCGATACGTTCTTTTGTATGCGCTTTCTTTATCTATTGTATGTCCATCCGCGTCGTTTTACCCGTCACAGATGCAGCTTGACCGCGATGCGCAGAATCTTTCCGCCCATGGGCAGCTCCAGCAGTTCCCGTTTGCTGAAGCAGTGGGATTTCAACAGCAGCAGCCCATACACCGCCACGGCAACGAGGAATGATACCACAAAAGCCAGGACCATGATCCCCGTTACCTTCAGCAGCAGGAAATAGACGCCATAACACACCGCGCCCATGACAAGGGCGCACAGCAGCGGCACCAGAAACAGGGACGCCACGTTCCAGCGGTAGCGCAGCAGCCGCGCAACGGAACGGCAATTCAGCACGCACACGATCAGAGGGAAAACCACGTTGCCCACCAGCAGCGCCCAGACGCCGCAGCCGGCGTACAGCAGCGCGACGATCAGTCCGATGTGAACCGCCAGCGACACCGCCGAGTGGAGCACCGGCACAGCCATATGATTCGTCCCCTGGAGGATGGAGGTTGTGATCGTGGACAGGGCGTAAAACACCGCGGCGGAGGAACCGGTCATCAGCAGCCGGGCCGCCAAGTCATGGTACTCCCCCAGCACCGGGAACAGCAGGGCCATGATGGGGTCCGCCAGCACCGCAAGGCCCACCGCGCAGGGGATGGCGATGGCCATATTGAACTTGACCGTGCTGTTGATTTTATGGCGCACTTCCTTCCGGTCCCCCTTGACATGGGAAGCCACGATGCTTGGCATCAGCGTCATGGCCATGGCCGTGCCGATGGAGACGGGCAGATTTACCATTTGATTGTACTGGGTATTGAACACCCCCTGCATGGAGGTGATGCGGGCCGCCGCCTCCGCTCCCGTGGCCGCCGCATTCATATAGCCGCTGAACACCGCGTCGTCGATGGTGTAGCCGATCTGATAGACCGTCTGGCTGAACACGATGGGCAAAATCGTCAGCGCCAGTGCCCTGGCGGCGATGGCCCTGTCCTCCCGATGGGCGGACTTGTCCCGCCGGGCCTTGCGGCGGATGGAATGACGCCGTCGGAGCATATAGTGGGCCATAAACAAAAACGACGCTCCCGCCCCCGCTAAGGTGCCCAGCGTCCCGCCCATGGCGCCCCAGGACGGCGCCTCCGGCGTCTCGCCGTACATGTTCAACAGCGCCCAGGCGGCCAGAATGCTGACCACGGCGTTGAAGCACTGGTCCACCACCTGGGAGATGGCGGTGGGCGTCATGGTACCGCTGCCTTGGGTATAGCCCCGCATGACGCCCAGGAACGCAAACAGGAAGGACGTGGGCGCCAGGACCCGCAGCGGCCGGGCCAGGCCCTCAGTATGATACAGCCCCTCCAGCATATTTGCGCCAAAATACAGCAAACTAAAGGAAAACAGGCCCATGCCCAGGGCGAACAGGAGCGCCGTCGTCAGCACGCGGGCGGCGTTGCGGTATTCCTCCTGGGCAATCCGCGCAGAAACCACCTTGGACACCGCCGTAGGCAGGGACATGGACGAGAGGGTCAACGTTACCGTGTAAATACCAAAGGCGATGGAATACACGCCGTTGCCCTGGTTGCCCAGCAGGTTCGCCATGGGAATGCGGTATAAAAAGCCGATCAGCTTTGTAAAAATGCCCGCTGCCGCCAGAATGCTGCCCTGGAGCAGAAGCGTGTTTTTCATTTCCTTTGACATCCGTGGAATCCTTTCTTCCATGATATCCTTCGTTTCGATGCAATATGGCATCAGTATACCACACTTTTCCCCAAATTCCAACCTTTCCCGGTCCCGCCGCCCGAAAGACGAAAAAGTGTTGCAAAAGTGCTTGCCTTTTGGGAAATATTTGTTAAACTATGAAACTATCTGCAAAGATGCTGTAAAGATTCGGACAAAATCTTTACAAATTCGTTATCTTGTATCAATTATCATATTTCATCATTTTTGTCTTTACTTTTGAAAATATTTCCTTTATACTATTAACAGGAAACGGAGGGATACGATGGAATTGCAAGGCGCGATCTTCGACATGGACGGCACGCTGCTGGACTCCATGTTCGCCTGGGACGGCGCGCCTGCGGCGTGCCTGCGTCAGGTGTACGGCAGGGAGCCCCGGGAGGATCTGATGGACGCCATCCGCGCCATGACGATAGAAGAAGGCGGGGCGTGGATCAGCCGGACGTACCAGCTGAGCGCCACGGGCGCGGAGGTAGCCGCCGCCATCAACGGCGTGATGGCGGAATTCTACCGTACCCGCGTCCTGGTAAAACCCGGCGCGGAAAACTGGCTGGAGCGCTTCCGCATGGCTGGTATCCCCATGGCCGTCGCCACCTCCACGGATCGTGCCCTGGTAGACATCGCCCTGGCGCGCACCGGCCTCGGGCGCTACTTCTCCGCCGTGTTCACCTGTACGGAAGTGGGCGCGGGCAAGGGTGCGCCGGACGTGTACAACGCCGCATTGGACCATCTGGGCACGCCCCGGGGCGCGACGATGGTGTTTGAAGACTCCTGCTTCGCCCTGCGCACGGCCAAGGCCGCAGGCTTTCCCGCCGCCGGGGTCTATGACGCCTCCCAGACGGATTTGCAGGACGAAATCCGCGCATTAGCAGACCTTTATCTCCCCGCCTTCGACCAGGTCGCGCCCCCGGTCTGACAGCCCCGCCGCCGTCCCTGACAAAAGGGCGGTTTTGTATAAAACCACGGGACTGCTTTTCGTCAAAATGGCAAAAATCGTACAACTGCGGGAATCTTTGACCGAAAAATGGCACAAACTTTATCATTTTAGTGATTTTTTACCGTCAAATCATTGCTTATGACAGGCTGTCGTAGTATAATAAGCAGTTAACGGGGCGCGTTCGTGCCTTCTTTTTGACGCAAACACGCTGGAACAGCCGTGCTCGGTACGGCTTGCAGATAGAAAAACGCACATTCAGAAATGAGGGATTGTATCATGGGAACGATGGACACATTATCGCACAAGGCGCAGCGCGCCGCGTTCAGCGCGGCGTTGGACCTGGCCTTGAAGCATATTGAAAAGGATACCTCCAAGGGCCTGCTCGACGTGCTGGATATTTCGCAGAAATTTATGGGCGATACCTTTAAGCCGGAGACTTTCGCGGCCATCCGTAATTATATCGCCAACCCCGAAAACAAGTGGATGCAGTTTGTGGACCGCCACCTGCACCGCCTGCACCCCAACGTCATCAAGACGACGGCGCTGAACATGGGCTTCGAGGCCGCCTTCCGCGGCACCAAGACCATCCGTAAAATGCGCACCATCCACAACTGCAACATCCCCTGGCTGCTGCTGCTGGACCCCACCGCCGCGTGCAACATGCACTGCAAGGGCTGCTGGGCCGCGGAATACGGCCACAACCACAACCTGAGCTATGAACAGATGGACGACATCGTCACCCAGGGCAAAGAGCTGGGCATCTACTTCTACATGTTCACCGGCGGCGAGCCGCTGATGCGCAAGGCCGACATCATCCGCCTGTGCGAAAAGCACAACGACGTGGAGTTCCACTCCTTCACCAACTCCACCCTAATCGACGAGGAGTTCTGCAAGGAGTGCGTCCGGGTGGGCAACCTGTCCTTCTCCGTGAGCCTGGAGGGCTTCGAGGAGGTCAACGACGGCCGCCGGGGCGAGGGCCATTTCGCGGGCGTCATGCGGGCCATGGACCTGATGAACCAGTACGGCCTGATTTACGGCACCTCCGTGTGCTACACCCGGGCGAACCTGGAGACCGTGGTCTCCGACGAGTTCCTGGACCTGGAGGTGGAGAAGGGCTGCATGTTCTCCTGGTATTTCCACTATATGCCCGTGGGCAACGACGCCTCCCCCGACCTGCTGCCCACACCGGAGCAGCGCAAGTATATCATCCAGCGCATCCGCGAGATCCGCGCCAACACCGGCGGCAAGCAGATCTACACCATGGATTTCCAGAACGACGGCGAGTTCGTGGGCGGCTGCATCGCCGGCGGACGCAACTACTTCCACATCAACTCCAACGGCGACGCGGAGCCCTGCGTGTTCATTCACTACTCCGACGTGAACATCAAGGACCACACCCTGCTGGAGATTTTGAAGAGCCCGCTGTTCATGGCCTATCACCACGAGCAGCCCTTCAACCGCAACCATCTGCGTCCCTGCCCCATGCTGGAAAACCCGGAGATGCTGAAAAAGATGGTCAACGACACCGGCGCCCACTCCACGGACATGGCGTCCCCGGAGAGCGTGGAGCATCTGTGCGAAAAGTGCGAGCCCTACGCCGAGGCCTGGGCCGCGGAATCGAAGGAGATCTGGGCGGCCCAGAAGCACAAGAAGCCCAGCTATGTGAATTACGACCCCACCCAGGAACGCGGCGTGTTCCAGGAAACCATCGACGAATAAACCGGCTCTGCCGGTACGCCCCCTGCCCTAACGGCAGGGGGCTTTTTTTTGCTTTTTCCGCCGTGGTATCCGGCGGAAATTTTTTACGCGTGCGTTGTATGAAAACGTGCAACAAAACCCGTGCCCTGCACCTTTGGTGTAGGGCAATTTTTGTCCCGTATACGTTTTGTTCATGTTTTATTTTTTTGAAGGAGGATTTTTATTGATGAATCAGACAACCAACTACAAGCTCAATCAATGGCAGCTGCATGACCGGGTGATGATGCAGGACTTCAACGCCGACAACGCCAAGATCGACGCGGCCTTGGGGGAGCACGCGGCAACGCTGAACACCCACACAGGCCAAATTGCCAAGCTGGGCAACTGCCAGGTGTACACCACCACCTACACGGGAAACGGCCAGTGCGGCGAGGAGCATCCCAGCTCCCTGACCTTCCCGAAGAAGCCGCTGATGGTAATGATTACCGACAATGGGTACAGCATTCTGCATCTTTTTCCCTTTAACACATCCTACTCCTACAGCAGCTATCCTACGATCTACGTCAAGATCAATTGGAGCGGCAACACCGTCACCTGGTCCGCCTCCACGACCGGCGGCCAGATGACCAATGTGAGCCAGACCTATCATGTGATCGCCTTTTATGCGATGGATTGAGG
>CANSLL010000045.1 GCA_947647695.1 uncultured Clostridia bacterium
ATATTATACTTGCCAGCAGGAAAAATGTCAATCGTTCTGAAAGAGCTCCATCCTCCGCAAACTAAAATCTGAGGCTTGCAAAAGGGAAGGGTTGCAAAATCTGTTTGCTTTTTTCTGCTTCATCTGATAAAATATGTATTTTAGAGATGTATTTTTCTCTGATCCATCTTTTCGATACTGCTATGGATTACAAAAGGAGAGATCGTTCTATGTTGGAACTGAAAAATCTCAGCTACCGCGTCCGCAATGACGACGGCACGGAGCTCACCATTCTAAACAATATCAGCCTGACCATCGAAGATAACCAGCTGGTGGTCTTCACCGGCCCCAACGGCGGCGGCAAGACCACCCTGGCCAAGACAATTATGGGCCTCATTCAGCCCACCTCCGGCCAGATCCTCTACAACGGCCGGGACATCACCGCCCTTGGCATCACCGAGCGCGCCCGCCTTGGCATCAGCTACGGTTTTCAGCAGCCGCCCCGGTTCAAGGGCCTGCGGGTACGGGATCTGCTGTGCCTTGCGGCGGGAGACGAAAAGCTGCCGAAAAACGTCTGCTGCGCCTACCTGACCCAGGTGGGCTTGTGCGCCAACGATTACTTGGACCGGGAGGTGGATTCCAGCCTCTCCGGCGGCGAGGTTAAGCGCATCGAGATCGCCACCGTGCTGGCCCGCAAATCGTCCCTGATGATCTACGACGAGCCGGAGGCCGGCATTGACCTGTGGAGCTTCGCCCGGCTGACGGAGACCTTCGGCGAGCTGCACCGCAGACATGAATCCACCATGATCATCATATCCCACCAGGAGCGCATCATCAGCCTGGCCGACGAGATCATCGTCATCGCCGGCGGTGCCATCCGCCACCGGGGCACCAAGGACGCGATCCTGCCCCTGATCCTGGCCGACACCATGGGCAACTGCGCCCTCGGAAAGGAGTGCATCATCAAATGAGCGAACTGACCAAAGACCTGAACACCATCGACGATGTGGACGCGGCGCTGCTGGAAAAGATCGCCGACCTGCTGGGCAAGCCCGTGGGCGCGTTCAACATCCGCAAAAACGGCGGCTGCGCCGCCCGGGAGAGCACGGAGCATATCAAGATCGACGCCCGCACCGACGGCCACCAGGGCATCGACATCCACATCCTGCCCGGCACCAAGGGCGAGACGTGCCACATCCCTGTGGTGATGACAAAGACCGATCTGACCGACGCGGTCTACAACGATTTTTATGTGGGCGAAGACTGCGACGTGACCATCGTGGCCGGCTGCGGCATCCATAATAATGGCTGCGGCACCGCCCAGCACGACGGCATCCATACCTTCCACATCGGCAAAAACTCCCGGGTCCACTATATTGAAAAGCACTACGGCGAGGGCGACGGCAACGGGAAAAACATCATGAATCCCCAGACCATCGTGTATCTGGACGAGGGCGCGTCCATCCATATGGACACCGCCCAGATCGCCGGGATCGACTCCACCAAACGCTACACCCGTTTTGAATGCGCCGACCGGGCCGAGGCCATCGTCACCGAACGTCTGCTGACCCACGGTAGCCAGACCGCCCATTCGGACATGGAGCTGGTGCTCAACGGCGCGGACTCCAAGGGCCGGGTCACCTCCCGCAGCGTGGCCCAGGAGACCTCCAGCCAGGTCTTCCACCCCACGGTGGTGGGCAACAACGCCTGCTTCGGCCACGTCCAGTGCGACTCCATCATCATGGACAGCGCCCATGTGGAGTCCATCCCCGCCCTGACCGCCAACAACACCGACGCCCAGCTGATCCATGAGGCGGCCATCGGCAAGATCGCCGGCGACCAGCTGCTCAAGCTCATGACGTTGGGCCTGACGGAGGAAGAAGCCGAAGAACGTATTTTGAAAGGATTCCTCGCATGAAGCTGATTTCATTTACCGTTCCCTGCTACAACTCGGCGGAGTATATGCACATCTGCATCGACTCCCTCCTCACCGGCGGCGACCGGGTGGAGATCATCATTATTGACGACGGCTCCACCGACAACACCGGCGCCATCGCCGACGCCTACGCGGAAAAATACCCGGACACCATCCGCGTGGTCCATCAGGAAAACGGCGGCCACGGCGAGGGGATCAACCAGGGGCTGAAGCACGCAACGTGCCCATATTTCAAAGTTGTGGATTCCGACGACTGGGTCAACGCCGTGGCGCTCCAGCACGTTTTGAACCGTCTGGAAGCGCTGGAGCCCGAGGGCGGCGTGGACCTTTTGGTGTGCAACTATGTTTACGAGCACGAAAACCACAGCCTGCTGTCCACCATCCGCTACGGGAATATTTTTCCCACGGGCCGCGTCGTCTCCTGGGATGAAACGCGTCCCTTCCGGGCCAATCAGTATCTGACCCTTCACTCCGCCATCTACCGTACCGATGTCATCCGCGCCAGCGGCATCGTGCTGCCCAAGCATATCTTCTATGAAGACAACCTCTTTGTCTACGCGCCTCTGCCGCTGACGAAAAAGCTGCTGTACCTGGACGAGGACCTGTACCGCTATCTGATCGGGCGGGAGGGCCAGTCCGTGTCCGAGCAGGTGATGATGAAGCGCTGCGGCCACCAGGTCGAGATCGCCCAGCGTATTTTCGATCTGCACGATCTGAAGGTCATCCTGGCAGAGAATCCAAAGCTGGGCCGTTACATGTTCCATGAGGCCAATTTTATGCTGGTCATCGCCGCCGTGTTCACTCGTCTGAACCGGACGCCGGAGGCGGAGGCCCAGGTGAAAGCCATGTGGGAGCACTGTATGGCCACCGACCCCGTGATGGCAAAAAAGATGCGCCGCCATATCTTGAATTGGGGCGTCAACCTGCCCGGCACCTTTGGCCGGGGCGTGGGGTTGAAGGGATACAAGATCGCCCACAGAATCGTGCAATTCAACTGAACGCCGTCCCATAGAACCGCCCGTTATCGGAAAAGATGCAGACCAGACCGGCCCGTATCTTTTCTTTTTTTCATCTCCATGTTACAATAATCTCATTGTAACAACCGGAAAAAGGAGGACGCCGCCATGAAACTGCTTTTGGTCGAGGACGACCCCGAAATCTCCGCCATGCTGCGGGATTTCCTCACGGGCGAAGGCTTTTTCGTTCAGACTGCCGCGGACGGAGAGGATGCCTGCGCCCGTTTTACTGTGGAGTCCTTCGACCTTGTCCTGCTGGACCTGATGCTCCCCAAACGGGGCGGCATCGACGTGCTCCGTGCCATTCGTGCCAGCGGGAGCACGGTCCCGGTCCTGATTCTCTCCGCCAGGGACAGCGACTCAGACATCACCCTGGGATTGGGTCTCGGCGCCGACGACTACATCACCAAACCCTTTTCCGTCAGCCAAGTGTTGGCCCGGGTCAAGGCAAGCATCCGCCGGTCCACCGTCTATACAAAGCCCGCCGCGGATGCTCCCGCGGTCCTGCGCGCCGGGGACCTGGTGATGGACACCGCCGCCCACACGGTCTCCAAGGGCGGGCAGCCCGTCGAGCTGACGGCCAAGGAGTACGCCATTTTGCGCCTGCTGCTGGAGCATCCCGCCAGAGTCTACACCAAGGCCCAGCTGTACGCCGCAGTCTGGGACGACGCGTACCTGGGCGATGAAAACGCCGTAAACGTCCATATCAGCCGCCTGCGGAGCAAGATCGAGGACGACCCGAAGCATCCCGTCTATCTGTGCACCGTATGGGGCATCGGCTACAAGTTGGGGGACGGCCATGGATGAGCTGTTCTTTTTCCTCCCCCTGACCGCGGCGCTGGCCCTGGCCGCGTTGTGCGCCCTGCTGCTGTACCGCCGCCGGACACAGCGCCGCCAGTTAGCGGAGATCACCCGCCAAATCGAGCAGATCCTGACCACCGGCAGCGACGAAAAGGTCCTGTTGCTGACGGATGATCCGTCCCTTACCGCGCTGCTGATCCAGATCGACCGGCTGCTGAAGGACCGGCAAAAGGTCCGCGTGGACTACCGCCGCTCTGAACAGTCCGCCCGGCGGATGCTCTCCAACATCTCCCACGATCTGAAAACGCCCCTGACGGTGATCCTGGGCTATCTGGAGATCGCGCGCTTGCGGGGCGTCTGCGACGGGGAGACGCTCCAGAAAATCGAAGAAAAATCCCGCCAGCTGATGGAACTGATCGAAAAATTCTTCACCCTGTCCAAATTAGAGGCGGGAGACACGGAGCTGCCGCTCCAGCGCGCCGACCTCTGCGAGCTTTGCCGGGAGGTCGCCGTGGATTTTTTCGCCATTTTGACCGAACAGTCCTTTCAGGTGTCCATGGATATCCCGGAGGAGCCTCTTTATGTTTACGGCAATGAAAGCGCCATCCGCCGTATCCTGGGTAATCTGATCTCCAACGCCATCCGCTACGGCGGAGAGGGCAAATACCTGAGGGTAGCGGTGCGCGCCACAGCCCAGACCGTCTGCGCCATCGTCACCGACCGGGGCCGTGGCATCGAAAAGAGCCAGCTGCCCAACGTGTTTGACCGTCTCTATACCCTGGACGATTCCCGCAGCCATGCCCTGGGCGGCAGCGGCCTGGGCCTTGCCATCGCCCGACAGCTGGCCGGACAGATGAACGGCACGCTGACCGCCGAAAGCGCCGGCGGCGAGACCACCTTCACCCTGACCCTCCCCCGGCTCCGCCCGGCGGAAAACGAAAGAAATTCGTAAGAACTGGGAAAGCCCTTTGTAAAACCTTTGGGGTATGCTGTATGACAATGAAAGGAGCGATCAACAATGTCCTGTGTCATCCAAACGTACCAGCTGTGCAAGACCCTGGGCGGACGCGCCGTCCTCCAGGATGTGGCCCTCCATGTACCCCAGGGGAAGATTTACGGATTTCTCGGTCCCAACGGCGCGGGCAAGACCACGGTGATGAAGCTGCTCACGAACCTCTGGAAGCCCACCTCGGGCGAGATCACCCTGTTCGGCGAGCGCCTGACGGACACCTCTTACCAGGTCCTGCGCCGCATGGGCAGCATCATCGAGTTTCCGGTATTCTACGATCACCTGACGGGCCGGGAAAACCTGCTGCTCCACAGCTCCTACCTGGGCTATCACGACGAGGCCGCCGCGGATGAGGCCCTCGCCCTGCTCCGCCTGACGGCGGACGCCGGCCGGCGCGTCCGCAGCTATTCCCTGGGGATGCGCCAGCGCCTCGGCATCGCCCGCGCCATTTTGACGAAGCCGGAGCTGCTGATCCTGGACGAACCGACCAACGGTCTGGACCCCACGGGCATGAAGCAGATCCGCGACCTGCTCCAGATGCTGTGCCGGGATTACGGGACCACCATCCTTGTCTCCAGCCATATGCTGGGCGAGGTATCCCATATGGCGGACGTGATTGGCCTGATCCACCACGGACGCATCCTGCGGGAGCTGCCCTTGAACGAGATCACCGAGATGCAGCTTTCCTACATCGAGCTGATCACCCCGGACATCCAGAAGGCGGCGGTGGCCCTGGCGGAGCTGAACGTGGAAAACTTCAGGTGCATGGACGGCCGCGTCCTGCGCATTTACGACGCGCCCATGGCGCCGGAGGAACTGTCCCACGCCCTGGCCATGAAAAACGTGGCCATCGCGTCCTTCCAGAAGCACGCCCAGACTTTGGAGGACTACTATTTGAAAATGACGGAGGAGGACGACTGATATGGGTACTTTGATCCGCTTGGAATGGAGAAAAAACGGGATGCGCCGCTATCTGCTCAGCGCCCTTGTCCTGACGGCCCTGCTGGCCTTGTTCCTCTTTGCCCAATGCTACCTGGGCATCGCCAACGACCCCATCACCGGCGTGCCCGACGCCGCCCCCGGCACCTTCAACATCACCTCTCAGGTGGAGCTGGTCACCAACGTGTGCTTTATGATCTTCACCTGCGCCATGCTGGCCGGCTGCATCACCGGAGCGCGCCAGCGCAAAGCCCAGGGGCTGCTGTTCACCTACCCCATCCGCCGCAGGAAGCTGCTGGCCGCCCAGATCCTGTCTGTCTGGCTCTTTGCCTTTACAGCCACTGCCCTGGCAAAGCTCTTCCTCTATACGCTGCTCTTTTGCGCGGGACAGTCCATGACGCCGGACTTTCCCCTGAACTACACCATGCTGGCCCCGCCAATCTATCTCCAGATTGTCGTGAAATCCGTGGTGACGGTCACCGTCAGCTTTATCGCCCTGCCCGTGGGCCGGATGTTCCGCTCCTCCGCGGCCACCATCCTCACCTCCATCTTTCTGCTGCTGGTCATGAACGGCACCGTGGGAGAATTCTCCCTGTCGGGGAACGCCCTTGTGCCGGCGCTGCTCACCGCCGCGGGATTCCTCTGCGCCGCATCGACCCTGATTGGTGTGGAACGGCGGGACGTGGCTGTGTGAGGAACGTTTCCCTCGTTGCAAAAAAGGAGCAAGACGGATCAAACCGGTCCGCCTTGCTTCTTTCTCTTCTCCAGTTATCTTTTCATACTGATCAAAACCATTCCGATCTTCAAAGGAGCGGCTTCCGGTCACCGGTCCATCCAGCAGATGCGCTCCCTGGAAACCGTCATGCCCAGGCTCCGCTGCAAAGCCAGGGACGCCGCGTTTCCGGGCGTGACCTGTCCAAAGGGGATATGACCCCGCTCCAGCGCCTTTTGAATGGCCAGGCGCTCCAGATACGTCCCCAGACCCCGGCGGCGAAAGGCGGGCGCCACGGTCAAAATTCCAATGGACCCTTCGTCATGAGTCCCCACAAAGCCCGCCAATACGCCGTCGAAATAGACGCCAAAGAGCACGCCCTCGGCGGCGCGCTGGCGGAGGTACTCCGCCGTCTCCGCCGGATTGTCCACCGGCGTGCCGGGCAGATGATAATACTGCGCCAGCGCCGGAGCATCCTCCGCCGTGACGGTCCGCACCTCGGCGCCGGTGTCCGGTAACTCGATCTCCTGTTCCGCATACCATACATTGTGGTATACTTCCACACAGCGGGGGCGAAAGCGCGGCTCGATCAGCTCGATCCACTCCGTCTGCTGCAAGCTCAGCATGGTGGCGTCCTCGGGGATACGCGCGTATAACGCCAGGGCGGTGGGCACATCCTCCGCCGAAAGCTGCCACATCCCGTTGGTGTGCAGCAGACAACCCCGCGGCGTCACGGCCGCGACCTCGGCAATGCCCGCTTGCAGCGCCGCCAGCAAATTGATGTTCAAGTCCTTCTTTTCCTCCAGGCGGCGCGTAAGCTGCCGCAGCGTATCCTTGTCCATCGCCCGGTCCTCCCCTTTTCTCCTTTTGTTTGAAATACAAAATCTTCGTTTTTTTCCGCCGTACAGGGACTGCCGTCCAGTATAGCACAAAATCTTTTGCATTACCATAGGAAAGTGGCGCTTTTTCCTTGCAACGCCCTCTCTCTTGTGCTAAAATATGAATCTAATGGGGCTGAATGCTGCCCTTTTTCTATTTTATTTTCGTCGAAAGGAGTCGAAACGTATGTTTGGCGAGCGCATTTACAATTTTTCCGCCGGTCCGTCCATGCTTCCCCTGCCTGTATTGGAGCAGGCCCAGGAGTCCCTTTTGAATTGGAACGGTTCCGGTATGTCTGTGATGGAGATGAGTCACCGGTCTTCCAGTTTCGACTCGATCTTCCAGGATGCCCAGGAAAAGCTCCGGGCGCTGCTCCGCGTGCCGGACACCCATGAGATCCTGTTCCTCCAGGGCGGCGCAACGACCCAGTTCGCCATGGTGCCGCTGAACCTGATGGGCGAGGCAGGCCGGGCGGATTACGCTCTCACCGGCAACTTCTCCACCAAGGCTTACGAGGAAGCGCAGAAATACGGAGCATGCTCCGTGGCGGCCTCCAGCGCCGGGGAAAATCATACTTACATTCCCGCGCAAGAGGAATTGCAGCTTGACGGCGGCGCGTCGTATTTCCATTACTGCGCCAACAACACCATCTACGGCACCGAATGGCAGTACGTCCCCGAGACCGGCGCCGTTCCCCTGGTGTGCGATATGAGCTCCAACATCCTGTCCAGGCCCATCGACGTGGGCCGCTACGGCCTGATCTACGCCGGCGCACAGAAAAACATGGCGCCCGCCGGTTTGACGGTGGTCATCCTCCGCCGGGCCCTGGCCGGCCACGCGCGCAAAGACACCCCGGTCATGCTGGACTACGCCGTCCAGATCAAGGGCGGCTCCATGTACAACACGCCCCCCTGCTGGTGCATCTATATCCTGGGTCTTGTACTCCAATGGCTGACGGACCTGGGGGGACTTGAAGAGATGGAGCGGCGCAATGGGGAAAAGGCCGCGCTGCTTTACGACTACCTTGACGAAAGCCGCCTGTTCCACGGCACGGCCCGGCCCGAGGCCCGCAGCCGCATGAACGTCACCTTCCGCACAGCGGACAAGGACCTGGACGCCCAGTTCGCCAAGGAAGCGGCCGCCGCCGGTCTTTCCAATCTCAAGGGCCACCGCCTGGTGGGCGGGATGCGCGCCTCGATCTATAACGCCATGCCCATGGAAGGCGTCCTGGCCCTGCGGGACTTCATGGCCCGCTTTGAAAAAGAACACATCTGAAAGGATTTAATCATCATGTTTAAGGTAAAAACACTCAATCACATTTCCCCCGTGTGTATGGAGATCATGACGCCCGATTGTTATGAGATCGCCGACGATATGGAAAACCCGGACGCCATTTTCGTCCGCGCCACCAATATGCACGATTACGCGTTCAACCCCGCCCTGCGCTGCATCGCCCGGGCCGGCATCGGCGTAAACACCATCCCCCTGCAGCGCTGCAGCGAGGCGGGCATCGTGGTGTTCAACACCCCCGGCGGCAACGCCAACGCCGTCAAAGAGCTGTTTCTCTTTGGTCTGGCCATGGCCTCCCGCGACCTGATGAGCGGGATGCGCTGGGTCTACGATTACAACGACCCCAACGTCCCCGTGGAGGTCGCTATGGAAAAGATCAAGAAGCAGTTTGCCGGCCCTGAGTATTACCGCAAAACCATCGGCGTCATCGGCACGGGCAACGTGGGCTCCCTGGTGGCCAACATCGCGCTGGATATGGGCATGAAGGTATACGGCTACGACCCCTACCTCTCCGTCAACGCCGCCTGGCGCGTATCCCGCCACGTCATCCGCGTGGACGCTCTGGACACGCTGCTGAAAAACTGCGACTACATCACGCTCCATACGCCCCTGACCGACGAGACCCGGGGCATGATCAACAGCGAGACCATCTCCAAAATGAAGGACGGCGTGCGGATCATCAACTATGCCCGCGGGGAAGTGGTGGACGAGGACGCTATCATCCGCGCCCTCCACAGCGGCAAGGTGGCCCGGTTCGTCTCGGACTTCCCCACCGCCGCCCTCACCCAGGAGTCCCACGCCATCCTTACCCCCCATCTGGGCGGCACCACCGTGGAGGCCGAAGCCAACTGCGCCCTGATGGCCGCCGAGGAAATGGACGATTACCTGCGCAACGGCAACATCAAGAACTCTGTCAACATGCCCGACCTCCACATGGACCGCTCCAGCATCGTCCGCATCTGCATGATCCACCGCAATCTGCCGGGTATGCTGACCACCTTGCTGCCCATTTTCGCCAAGGATCAGGTCAACATCGAAAATATGACAAACAAGTCCCGGGGCGAATACGCCTATTCGGTGTTCGACTTGAATACCGAAGTGGACGAGCGCGTCGTATCGGAGCTGAAAGCGGTGGAAGGCGTGCTCCGCGTCCGCGTGCTCCACTGACAGTCCTTATTTTCTCCGCATACCAAACGCAGGGGGGAACGGATTTTTCCGCTCCCCCCTGCGTTTTATCGCAGAAAAAGGACCCTTTTCATTGACAGAACCCGAATTTCATGATATAATTCCCTTCACCGTCTCAAGTACGAAATCATACCACGTGCCCGCTTTGGGAGTAAAAAACTTATGAAAATTCAATTATCCGATCATTTTACTTATCAAAAACTGTTGCGTTTTACGATCGCACCCATCATCATGATGATCTTCACCTCGCTGTATACCATGGTAGACGGTCTGTTTGTTTCCAACTTCGTGGGTAAGACGCCCTTCGCCGCCCTGAATCTGATCTACCCCCTGGTCATGATCCTCGGCGCATTGGGCTTCATGCTGGGGACCGGCGGCAGCGCCCTGGTCGCCAAGACCCTGGGCGAGGGCAAGCGGGAGACGGCCAACCAGTATTTTTCCATGCTGGTCTATGCCGCGATCTTGATCGGCGTGGTTCTGGCCGCGTTCGGGTTCGTCATCACGCCGCCCGTCGCCGCCCTGTTGGGCGCAGAGGGCGACATGCTGGGCTACTGCATCCTCTATGGCCGGATCCTCTCACTGGCCCTGCCTGCCTTCATGCTGCAATATGTGTTTCAGAGCTTCCTGATCGCCGCGGAAAAGCCGAAGCTGGGTCTGGCCGTGATCCTCCTGGCGGGCTTGACCAATATGGCCCTGGACTATATTTTCATCGTGCCCCTCAACTGGGGCCTGGCCGGCGCGGCCGCCGCCACAGGGCTGGCACAATGTGTGGGCGGTCTTGTGCCGCTGCTCTACTTCGCCCGGCCCAACGACAGTTATCTCCGCCTGTGCAAGACGAAATTCTACCGCCGCGCCTTCGGCCAGGCCTGCCTGAACGGCTGCTCGGAGGTCATGACCAACATCGCCGCCTCGGTGGTCACGGTGCTGTACAACTTCCAGCTGATGCGCATCGCCGGCGAGGACGGCATCTCCGCTTACGGCATCATCGCCTACGCCACGTTCATCATCTCCGCCATTTTCCTGGGCTACGCCATCGGCAGCGCTCCTGTAATCAGCTATCACTACGGCGCGGAAAACCACGACGAGCTGAAAAGCCTGCTGCGCAAGAGCCTGCGTATCATCGCCATCTGCTGCGCCGGTCTGTTTTTCATCGCCCAGCTTCTGGCTCTGCCCATGTCCCAGGTGTTTGTCGGCTACGACCAGACGCTGACGGAAATGACCTGCCACGGCTTCCGTCTGTACGCGTTCTGCTATCTGATCAACGGCTTTAATATTTTCGGCTCCGCCTTCTTCACCGCCCTGAACAACGGTCCTGTTTCGGCGGCGATCTCCTTCCTCCGCACGCTGGTCTTTGAGACCTCCGCAGTCCTCATCCTGCCCATATTCCTCGACCTGGACGGCGTATGGCTCGCGGTCGTCTTTGCGGAAGTCATGGCCCTGATGGTGACGGTTTTCTTCCTTGTCACAAAGCGCAAGCAATACCACTATTTTTAATCGGCTCTTTCAAAAACACCGCCTACCGGCAGCAAAACCGGCGGGCGGTGTTTCCGCGTGTCAAAAAAGTGGCGAAGCCACTTTTTTGAAGGGGATTTCGCTACGCTCGCGCCTCGGTGGTCCGCTTACAGCGGACCATTCGACACTCGCTCCGCGCATAGTGTTTTCTCCGACGCACATGTCGCCGGAGAAAACGATTCAAATACTTTGCCGCCTGCGGGCGGCAAACTCCTGCGGAGGGCTTTTTGACAATCAAAAACACCGCCCACCGGCAGCAAAACCGTCGGGCGGTGTTCTTTTATGGCGGCAAAGCCGCCCTTTGAACTTCCGAAAAGGAGCAGTGTCCCGGACAAATCACAATGGGCCGCAGCCGAGATATCCCGTGGGCTTTTCCAACCGGGCGAACCGGTTCATCAGCCGGAGCATCCCACAGGCCTGGGACCTGCCTTCCATGGTGTACCGCGCCGCCGGCAGCTCCTCCGCCAACAGCGCCAGGACCGCCGGACGCGCCTCCTCGCTGCACAGCAGCTCCCGGATCTCCACTGTGTCGCCCCGGCGCGCGGCGATCACGCATCCCTGGGCGCCGGCGCACTCCGCCAAAAACATCCCGCCGCCGGCGTGCTCGGCGCTGTCCCGCTGGAAAGCGGAAAAAAGCTCTCCCGCCACGACGTGGCTCTTCCCCCGCAGCAGCGCCTCCCGCACCTGGTCGTACTCCTCCGGCTCCGCCCGGCAGAGCTTCCCGGACACGGGCGGCAGCACCGTCCGCTCCATCGAAAAGTCCTCCGCCTGCGGCAGGGTCCAGAAGCCCTGCATGGCAAAAAACGTCTCCAAGCCGTTGTCGGGCAGCACCGTCCAGACGGCGCCCGCGCCCTTTTCCACCAGGAAATCGCAGGCCGTCTCCACCAGCCATCCGGCATATCCCTGCCCGCGCCGCTTCCGGTCCGTGGTCAGGCCGGTCAGGCACGGCGCGGGGGCAAAATCGTCCGTTGTTTCGTCATACCAGAACGTGGGCAGGAAGAAAACCATGCTCTCCACGACCCCGTCCTCCAGGAGTACAAGGCTGCTCTCCACATGATCCGGTACAAAATACTGCTCCAGGAAGTGCTCCGCCCGCAGTCCGTCGGGGAACGCGTCGCGCCATAATCCTTCCAGGCGCAGCCGGTCTCCCGCCCTGGCGGCACGCAGTTTCAGCTTGCCCATCGTCTTCTTACGCCTCAGGCAGCAGCAGCGCCGCCGCAACATAAGCGATGACCAGCGGGACCACCATACTGCCAAAGCACAGCACCACAGCCACGATGCGCACGATATTCGGATCGATGTTGAAATACTCGCCGATCCCGCCGCAGACGCCTGCAAGATAGCAGGATTTCCGGGAACGATACAACGCCTTCATCCGTTTCTCACCCTTTCTTCACCGGTACGATCTTGCCCGCCGCGTCCAATTCCACCGGCGTGATTGTATTTTTCGTAAACTTTGCGATCTCATCCAGACGCACCATGGCGCCGTAATCCGCGACAAAGGTATACGCCACGCCGTGGCGCTTGGCCCGGCCCGTGCGGCCGATCCGATGGACGTAATACTCGTTTTCCTCTGGCACGTCGTAGTTGAACACCGCGTCCACATCGTCCACATCGATGCCGCGGGCGGCCACGTCGGTAGCCACAAAGACGCGCAGCTTGCCCTCCCGGAAGCGCTGCATCACCTTTTCCCGCTTGACCTGGGGAATGTCGCCGTGGATACATTGGGCGTCCAGCCCAGCCATTTGCAGATATTTCGTGGCCCGCTCCACGGTGCCCTTGGTGTTGCAGAACACAATCACCCGCTCGTAGC
This sequence comes from uncultured Clostridia bacterium, assembly GCA_947647695.1. Classification (GTDB taxonomy): domain Bacteria; phylum Bacillota; class Clostridia; order Oscillospirales; family Oscillospiraceae; genus Pseudoscillospira. The sequence goes on from CANSLL010000045.1 coordinate 13,072, forward strand.
CCTCCGTCTTCAGGATGCGGAGCATAGTCTCCACCTTGTCGTTCATGGCCACATCCATGCGGTATTGCAGGATATCCGGCTTGTTGACCTCGTCGGCCCGGACGGTAATCTCCTCGGCGTCGCGCTGGTAGACCCAGGCGATATCCATGACCTCACGGGAAATGGTGGCGGAGAACAACCCCAGATTGCGCCGGTGGGGGAGCTTATCCAGGATGCGCGTCACATCGTGGATGAATCCCATATCCAGCATCCGGTCCGCCTCGTCCAGCACCACGGTCTGTACCGCGTCCACCTTGATGGTACGGCGCTTCATATGGTCGCTGAAGCGGCCCGGCGTCGCCACAATGATCTGGGGATGGCGCTTTAAGGCGTTAATCTGCTTGCCGATGGGCTGCCCGCCGTAGCAGCAGACGATCTTCACCTGTTCCATATATACGGCAAGCTGGCGCAGCTCCTCGGTGATCTGCATGGCAAGCTCCCGGGTGGGTGCCAGGATCACGGCCTGGATGGCCTCGCTCTCCTGGTCGATATGCTCCAGGATCGGAATTCCGAAGGCAAAGGTCTTTCCCGTGCCCGTGGGGGCCTTGGCCGTCACGTCCCGCCAGTCCATCATCGGCGGGATGGCCCCGGCCTGGATGGGTGTCGATATTTCATATCCCTTTTTTTCGATCGCGCGCATCAAAGGCTCCGACAGGCCCAGACTGTCAAAGCGCACGCCCTGCGTTAATTCCATAGTGTCTTATCCTCTGTATCATAAATTTTATACCATAGGCAGTATAGCACAATCCGCCCTGGCGCGCAAGGGATTCCCCGCCCGCTGCGCGCCGCGGGCGGAAAACTTCTGCAAAGGCTGCCCGGCATCCGGGCCCGGCACGCCGCCCGTATCCTTACTGCGCCTTCGACAGCTTTTCCATGGCTTCTTCCTTCGATGCTGTAAAGAAGAAATCCTTTCCATGGTTTGATTCGTAGATAAAATCCTTCAGCGGCTTGCTGGTATAGCAGGAATAGCTGCCATAGACCGCAGCTTTAATATGGTAGTTTACGAATTTTTGGAGGATCTCCCCCGCAAGGCCCGTGCTGAGTATAAAAAATTCCTCACAGACCGCCTCCTTGCCGATCACGATCCTGTCCGCGCCCGTTTCATACTTGACCGTCATTGCCAGATCCAACGCAGACTGTACGTCAACGATGAGCTTTTCCTCACTCGAAACGACCGCAAGCTCCATTCCGTT
>CANSLL010000046.1 GCA_947647695.1 uncultured Clostridia bacterium
GGTACAAGATAAAGTGTTTTTAAGGGTGAACAGGAAAGCTGTGCTAAAAATAAAACAAATGTATTTTGGTGAAAAAGTAACATTTTTCGACAAAAAGAGCATTGGAAACAGGGTAAAGGAAAAAATTTTGTACTTGCAAAGGAAAGAGATTTCGTATATACTATGATCCATAAGTGGTGGAAAGTGGGGTAAAATGGTGGAGAAGCCCGCTTTGCTCCGCAAAAGGAGAGCGAGGTGGGAGGCATGACAGGCGAATACCAGCACACGATCGATACCAAAGGCCGCCTGTTCATCCCGGCCAACCTGCGCGAGGAATTGGGCGAGACCATTTATGTCACCATCAGCATCGAGCGGGCGCTGGCGGTCTATTCCGAAACGGCCTGGAAGGAAAAAGAGGAGAAATTCAACGCCCTTCCCTCGGCCCAGGCCCGCCGGATCCGTCAGCTGTTCGTCAACGCTGCCAAGTGCACGCTGGACGCCCAGGGACGCATCCTGTTGCCCCAGAAGCTGCGCGCCTATGCGAATCTAAAAAAGGACGCGGTGGTGCTGGGCGTTTCCAACCACGCCGAAATCTGGGACAAGACGGAATGGCTCAAGGTGTCCGAGCTGGAGCTTGACCCGGCAAGCCTGGAGGCTGCTGTGGATGAGCTGAACTTCTGAGATGGAGAACCGGGAATTTTCCCATGTGCCTGTGCTGCTGCGCGAGTGCATGGAGGGGCTGCAGATCCGGCCTGACGGCGTGTACCTTGACGGTACCCTGGGGCGGGCGGGCCATTCTCTGGAGATCGTCCGCCGGCTGTCCACCGGGCGTCTGATTGCCATCGACCGGGACGGGGCCGCCATTGAGGCGGCACAGGTCCGCCTTGCGGAATATCGGGACAAGGTGCTGCTGGTGCGGAGCAATTTTAGCGATCTTGCTCAGGTGTTGGACGAGCATCACATCGAAGGTGTGGACGGGATGCTGTTTGACCTCGGCGTTTCCTCGCCCCAGCTGGACGATGCCGCCCGCGGGTTTTCCTATATGCACGATGCGCCGCTGGATATGCGTATGGACCGGGATGCCGCTCTGACGGCGTATACCGTCGTCAATACCTGGCCCATGGAAGAATTGCGCAGGATTTTGTTCGATTACGGTGAGGAGCGCTATGCACCGGCTATTGCCAGAGCCATCGTGCGTGCCCGGCAGGAAAAGCCGGTGGAGACCACTTTTGAATTAGCGGAGTTGATCCGTGGCGCGCTGCCGGCTGCTGCGAAACGGGAGAAGCAGCACCCGGCGAAGCGGAGCTTTCAAGCCATCCGCATCGCGGTGAACGACGAGCTGGGTGCGCTTCCGCCGATGCTGCACGCCGCAGGAAAAGCGCTGCGGCCGGGCGGCAGACTGTGCGTGATCTCTTTTCACTCGCTGGAGGACCGCATCGTCAAAAAGACCGTGCAGGAGCTGGCCAAGGGCTGTACCTGCCCGCCGGATTTCCCGGTCTGCGTATGCGGAAACAAGCCCAAGGTCCGAATCATAACAAAAAAACCCATTCTCCCCAGCGAAGAAGAAGTAACACAAAACCCCCGTGCCCGCAGCGCAAAGCTGCGGATCGCGGAGCGGACGGAACATGAGTGGAAAGAGGTGTGATATTCATGGCGGCGACGCGCACAAGACGCGGTGATATGCGGGATTACAGAGTCAGCAACAGCAACCTTGCCTATGACTACAGCGCACTGGAGCGGGAACGCGTCCAGGAGGTCCGCCGCCCGAGAATTCGCACCATTGCCCGGCCCAAGGTGTATCTGCGTCCGGCCGAGCGCGTGTCTGCCTCCGCTGTGGCGGGATTTATCGGCGTCGCCGTATTGCTGATGATGGTGCTGCTGAGCTATGCGCAGCTGACCCAACTGTCGGCGTCGGTGGTGTCTCTGGAAAAGCAGGTGTCTGCGTTGGAGGCGGAAAACGTTACGCTGACGGCGGCCTATAACCGGGCCTTTGATTTGGAAACGGTGGAGAGTACGGCCCGCGCCGCGGGAATGAGCAAGCCGAGTCCCAGTCAGATCTACTACCTTGATATGGGCGCGTCGGACAGCGCGTCGGTCTATACGCACAAGGAATACGACGTATTGGATCAGATCTTCTCATCCTTTGGCCAGGGGTTTTACTCCGTGGTAGAGTACTTTGCGTAGAACTGTCCTAAGGGGCGGGACGCTTGCATATGGTGTTCATAAGAGAAGAAAGGAGTAAGAAAGAAATTTCTTGCTCCTTACTTGCCATTCATGGGAGGAAATATTTGTGGCAAATCATCGCGACCGCACGGAAACTTCAATCAAACGGGCGACCCAGGTGCTGAAGCGCCGCACGCTGATTTTAGCGGCGTTTTTGGGCGTCGCTGCTTTTGTGGCGCTGGCAGGGCGGCTGTATTATCTCCAGATCATCTGCCACGAGGAACTGCAGGAGCGGGCGGTGGGCCAGCAGACGCGCTCTTCCACCATCACCGCGTCCCGAGGTACGATCTTTTCGTCCGATGGGGAGACGCTGGCCATCTCCGCCAGCGCCGAGACGATTTTCATCTCGCCCCACGAGATCGAGGAAACGGAGGCGGACAAGGAGCTGATCGCCGACACCCTCGCGCGGATCCTCGACGTGGATCGGGACACCATCCGGGAGAAGGAGGATAAGGTGGAGTCCTATTATCAGGTGGTCCGCCCGCGGGTGGAAAAGGAGCTTGCCGATCAGGTGCGGGAGTTTATCAATGAAAACAAGATCCGCGGCATCTATCTGGTACCAGACAGCAAGCGGTATTATCCCTTCGGTTCCCTGGCCTGTCAGGTTGTCGGCTTCGTGCGCGACGACAATGTGGGCGCCTACGGCATCGAGGCGTTGTATGATGAGGAGCTGCAGGGCACGGCGGGACTGGTGGTCACGGAGAAGAACGCCCGGGGCGAGGATGTGCTGTATAAGTATGAGCAGTACTACGACGCCCAGGACGGCGACAGCCTGGTGCTGACCGTCGACACCAATATCCAGCACTTTTTAGAGCAGGGCCTGGCGGACGCGGTGAAGAAGTTCGGTGTGAAAAACGGCGCCATGGGCATCGTCATGAACGCCAAGACCGGGGCGGTGCTGGCGATGGTTTCTCTGCCCGACTACGATCTGAACGCCCCCCGCACGCTCTATGACGAGCATTTGACGGCCCAACTGGAAAGCGCGCCGGAAGAAGAGCGGAATAGCACGCTGGCGGACCTGCAGCGGCTGCAATGGCGGAACAAGGCCGTCAACGATACATACGAGCCCGGCTCCACGTTTAAGATCATCACCCTGTCCATCGCCCTGGAGGAGGGCGTGATCAGCGAAAGCAGCACCTTCAACTGCGTGGGCAAAACCTATGTTTCCGGCTGGGAAAAACCGATGTGGTGCTCCAAGCACAGCGGCCATGGACATCAGACGTTGGCGGAGGCGGTGGCCCATTCCTGCAACCCCGCCTTTATTCAGATCGGTCTTGATATCGGTACGGAAAAGTTTTACGACTACGTCGGCGATTACGGCTTCCTGGAGGCCACAGGCATCGACCTTCAGGGCGAGCAGAAGGGCATTTTCTTCGATGAGAAAAACTTCAACTCCAACGTAGTCTCCCTGGCCTCCGCGGCCTTCGGCCAGACCTTCACCGTCACGCCCGTCGCGCTGGTGACGGCGATTTCCGCGGCGGTCAACGGCGGATATCTGCATCAGCCCTATATCGTTGAGCAGGTGCTTGACAGCGAGGGCGCTGTCGTCTATCAGCACGACAATACCCCGGTGCGCCAGGTCATCAGCGAGGAGACGTCGGAACGGGTATGCGCGCTGCTGGAGGGCGTTGTGGACGGCGGCACGGGGAAAAACGCTTACGTTGCCGGCTACCGCATCGGCGGCAAGACCGGTACGGCGGATAAGACCGGTACGAAGACCGACGCCAATCCTCAGGGCGACGTCGTGGTCTCCTTCGTGGGCATCGCGCCCATCGACGACCCGGAGATCGTCCTGCTGGTGGCGCTGGATACGCCCAGTCGCAACACAGGCTATTACGTCAGCGGCGGCAATATGGCCGCGCCCACGGCGGGGACGCTCATGTCCCAGATCTTACCCTACCTGGGCATTGAACCGAACTATTCCGGCGACGAGCTGGCCAGCGCGGACACCAATGTGCCCAACTGCGTGGGTCTGTCCGCGGCGGCGGCCAAGGAGCGGCTTGCGGAGTCCGGCTTTGCCTGCCGCACCGTGGGCAGCGCCGAGACGGTGACGGACCAGACTCCCGTGGGCGGTTCTATTGTCCCCGGCAACGCGGAGATCATCCTGTATCTGGGCGCGGAGAAGTCCCGGGAGCAGTGTACCGTGCCGAACGTGGTAGGCAAGACGGCGGAGCAGGCCAACCGGGAGCTGACCAATGCGGGCCTGATCATGAAGGTGATGGGTACCTCCGGCGGCAGCTCTTCCAGCGTGTATGTGATGAGCCAGAGCATTGCGAAGGACCAGAAGGTGGACGCGGGCACGGTGGTGTCCGTTCAGCTGACGGATACGTCTGTGACAGATTGAGAAAGAACAACAGGAAGGGACGATGGGCCGATGAAACTGAGAGAAGTGCTGGCGGGCGTGGAGTTGCTGGAGTGCCGGGCGGACCTGGATCAGGAGATCTCCGGCGTCAGCTATGATTCCCGCATGACCGCGCCGGGGGACCTGTTCGTTGCCATGACCGGCTATGCCACCGACGGGCACCGGTTTACCCTCATGGCCCGGGAAAAGGGCGCGGTGTGCGTCCTGTGTGAGAAGGAACCGGAAGGAGACGGCCCCTGGGTACGGGTGGCGTCGTCCCGCAGGGCGCTGGCGGTGCTCGGCGCCAACTGGTTCGGCCACCCGGCGGCGGAGATGACGATGATTGGCGTCACCGGTACCAACGGAAAGACCACGACGACGTATTTGCTCAAAAGTATTTTGGAAGAGGCCGCGGGGGCGAAGGTGGGCCTGATCGGCACCAATCAGAATATGATCGGCGGCACGGTCCTGGAGACGGAGCGCACCACGCCGGAGTCCTTCGAGCTGCAAAAGCTCCTGCGCGCCATGGCGGACGAGGGCTGCACCCATGTGGTGATGGAGGTCTCCTCCCATGCGCTGTATCTGGACCGGGTGTACGGCATCCCCTTTGCGGTGGGCATATTCACGAATTTGACCCAGGATCATCTCGATTTCCATCAGACCATGGAAAACTACTGCGACGCCAAGGCGCTGCTGTTTTCCATGTGCGAAACGGGCGTGGTGAACGGGGACGATCCCTGGTGCGCCCGGCTGCTGAAGGACGCCACCTGCCGCGTTCTGACCTACGGCGTCCGCCATGACGCGGACCTGCGGGGCGGCAATATCCGGCTTTCTGCCGCCGGGGTCGCCTTCGATGCAGAAAAAAAAGAAGAAAAAGTTCCGATTTTAGTTGGTATTCCCGGCGAATTTATGGTATATAATACGTTGGACGTTTTAGGCGCGGCGCTGGCGCTGGGGATTTCTTTGCAGGACAGCGCCGCGGTCCTGGCCCACAGCGCCCACGTCAAGGGACGCGTGGAGGTGGTGCCTGCGGATACGGAGTACACCATGCTCATCGATTACGCCCATACCCCGGACGCGGTGGAAAACGTGCTGCGCAGCGTGCGCGGCTTTGCCAAGGGGCGGGTCATCGCGCTGTTTGGCTGCGGCGGCGACCGGGACAGGACGAAGCGTCCCCAGATGGGCGCCATCGCCGCGGCGCTGGCGGATCTGGTCATCGTCACCTCGGATAATCCCCGCACGGAGGACCCCAAGGGCATCATCCAGGATATCCTGGCGGGGATGTACCGCAGCGCAACGCCCAGCATCGTGATCGAGGACCGGGTGGAAGCCATCTGCTACGCCATGGATCATGGGGAAAAGGACGACGTCATTGTGCTGATGGGAAAGGGTCATGAGGATTACCAGATCGTCGGCACGGAGAAGCGCCACCTTGACGAGCGGGAGGTCATTGCCGCCCATTTGCGGGAGCTGGCGGAGAAAAAAGAGAAGTAACAAAAGAGAAGGGTTTGGTTGTTTGTGGAAATCATACTTTCCGGTCTGATCGCGTTTGCGGTCACGCTCTTGGCGGGCAAGGGTCTGATCCCCGTCCTGCAAAGGCTGAAAGCGGGGCAGAGCATCCGCACTGACGGTCCCACTTGGCATATGAGCAAGCAGGGAACGCCCACCATGGGGGGGCTGATGTTTATCATCGGCATCGGCGCGGCGGTTTTTATCGCGGGATTTCAGGGGATGCTGCTGGGCAGCTATACCCACCTGTATGTCTATGGGTTTGCGCTGGTTTTTGGCGTGATCGGGTACATCGACGATTATAAAAAAGTAACACGCCACCAGAATGAGGGACTGACGGCGCTGCAAAAATTCATTTTGCAGTTGGCCGCCGCCGTGGCGTTTTTGACCTTGATGCGCTTTGAGCATATGCTGACGCCAAACCTGTACGTTCCCTTCCTGAACGTATCCTGGCATTTGCCTTGGGTCGTTTACCTGGTGTTCGCGGCCTTTGTCATTGTAGGCGCCGTCAACGCCGTGAATATCACCGACGGAATCGACGGGCTGGTCAGCAGTGTGTCGGTGCCTGTGGCGCTGTTTTTTGCCTGCTGCGCCGCCTGGTGGGGCTATACCCAGCTGGGGATCTTTGCCGCGGCGCTGCTGGGCGGCCTGGTGGCGTTCCTGTTTTACAATTTCCATCCTGCCCAGGTGTTTATGGGGGATACGGGGTCCCTGTTTCTCGGCGGCTGTGTGGCGGCCCTGGCCTTTGCCTTTGATATGCCGCTGATTTTGATCCTGGTGGGGATCATATATGTTTTGGAGACGCTGTCCGATATCATTCAGGTGACGTATTTCAAAGCGACCCACGGAAAACGCCTGTTCAAAATGGCGCCGCTGCATCATCATTTCGAGATGTGCGGCTGGAGCGAGGTCAAGGTGGTGGCGGTCTTTACCGTTATCAGCGTAATCTTCTGCGCGCTGGCGCTGCTGGGCGTGGCCGGCCGGTTTGCGGTTTAAGAACAGGGAGCGGGCGGGGGAGCGATTTTTTGCTTTTCGGAGAAAAGCAAAAAGGCAGCAATGATTTGTTTTGACGAAATCATATGGGGAAGGGGGGAAAGAGGCCCGTGACAGCGGAGGAAAAACTGGAAAAAGCCCGTGTGAACCGCATCATGTCCAAGGGTCCTGTTGACGTTCCCTTTGTGCTGCTGGTGCTGCTGCTGACGGCCATCGGCGTGCTTATGCTGTTTTCGGCGTCCTTTGCCCGCGCCTTTTACGAGTCGGATTCCCGCACTGTTGCAGCGGCAACCAGCGTGTTTACGCGTCAGCTGGCCTTTGCCCTGGTGGGCATCGGGGCGATGTTTGCCATTTCCAAATGGGACTATCACAAATGGCGGCGGCTGGCGGTGCCCCTGATGATCTTTGCCATCGCCCTGCTGGTGCTGGTCATCATTCCCCATAATCCCCTGGCCATCACTCGCAACAACGCGACCCGCTGGCTGGGTGTGAGCGGTTTTTCCTTCCAGCCCTCGGAGGTGGCGAAATTTGCGGTGATCGTCTATTTCGCTGCGACGATTTCGGTGAAAAAGGATAAAATGGCGCGGTTTAAGGAAGGCGTATTCGATTATATGCTCCTTTTGGGCGTCCTCTCTCTGTTGATGCTGATGGAGCCCCACCTTTCCGGTACGGTGCTGATCCTGGGGATCGGCGCGTGCATGATGTTTGTGGGCGGCATCTCCCGCGGCATGGTGGTGCTGGGCGTAGGCACGGGGCTGTTTGGCGTCCTGCTGCTGATCTCGGAGGTATTGCCCTACGGGCGCAGCCGCGTTATGCAATGGAAGGATCCCTGGGCCTATGCCCAGGACGAGGGCTATCAGACCGTGCAAAGCCTGCTGGCCATTGGCTCCGGCGGCCTGGCGGGCGTGGGCTTTGGCAAGGGACGGCAAAAGCTGCTGTATCTGCCCGAGGAGCACAATGATATGATCTTCGCCATCGTCTGTGAGGAATTGGGGTTTATCGGCGCGGCGCTGATCCTGGCCCTGTTTTGTTTTTTGGTGCTCCGGGGCTTTTGGATTGCCCTGAACGCCCGCGACCGCTTCGGCGGCCTGCTGGCGGTGGGGATCACCACGATGATCGCCATGCAGACCTTCCTCAATGTGGCGGTGGTGACCAATTTCGTGCCGAACACCGGCATTTCGCTGCCCTTTTTCAGCTACGGCGGCACGGCTCTGATGATTCAGCTGGGCGAGATGGGCGTTTTGCTCAGCGTATCGCGGCAGATCCCGGGGCCGAAGTCAGGATAGGGCGGTTACAAGGAAAGGAAGACAAGACCATGAATGTGATCTTTACCTGCGGCGGTACGGCGGGCCATGTCAATCCCGCCATTGCGCTGGCAGGATTGATGAAAAGCCGGGACAGCGGGGTAAACGTGCTGTTTGTGGGCAGCCGACGGGGGATGGAGCGGACGCTGGTGGAAAAGGCGGGTTATGATTTTGCCGCCATTGAGATCGACAATTTCCGCCGGTCCTTTTCCCCTGCGTCCATCAAACACAACCTGCACACCGCGGTTCTGGTGGTCAAAGCGCCGGGGGCGGCGAAAAAGCTCCTGCGGGAATTCAAGCCGGACCTCATCGTGGGCACCGGCGGCTACGCCAGCTATCCCATGGTGAAGTACGGCGCGAAGGCCGGGATTCCAACGGCGGTGCATGAATCCAATATGGTGCCGGGGCTGACGACGAAAACGCTGGAGCCCCTGGTGCAGAAGGTGATGGTTGGGTTTGAGGCCTGCCGGCAGTACTATGCCCATCCCGACAAGGTGGTGGTGACGGGGACTCCTGTGCGGGGCGCGTTTTTTGAGCGCACCCATGACGAGGCCCGCGCCGCCCTGGGCCTGACGGACGGGCGGCCCCTGGTGGTGTCCTTTTGGGGCAGCTTGGGAGCCAGCCGCATGAACGCTCAAATGGTGGATTTTATCCGCGCGGAATTGGCGGAGGGACAACCCTTCCACCACATTCATGCCGTGGGCAGCAGCGGCTATCCCGCCATGATGGAGGCGCTGGACGCTGCCGGCGTGTCGCTCCAGGACAGCGCCGTGGAGGTGCGGGAGTATATCTACGACATGCCCACCGTCATGCGGGCGGCGGATCTGGTCATCAGCCGCGGCGGCGCGTCCACCATCAGCGAGCTGACGGCCTTGGGCGTTCCGTCCATCATCGTGCCGTCGCCTTATGTGGTCAACAATCACCAGGAGAAAAACGCCCGGGTCCTGGAGCGGGCAGGCGGCGTTCGGCTGATTCTGGAAGCGGAAAGCACCGGAGAGAAGCTGTATGGTGCGGCCATAGAGATCCTGGGCGACAGCAGCAAGCGCGCCGCCATGGGAAAAGCGATGCTGTCCCTGGGCGTGCCGGACGCGGCGGAGCGTATCTATCAGACAGTAATGGGCCTGTTGGCGGAGAAATAAACGAAAGGCCCCTCCTTTGCATACGATGGTACAGCAAAACAGCAAAGGAGGAGACTATGAGTTATCTGAAACTGTCCGGCGGTCCCGCACTGCAAGGAGAACTGGCGGTGCAGGGCGCGAAAAACAGCGTACTGCCGATCCTGGCAGCTACGCTGCTCAGCGCCGGTGAATGTGTGATACATAATTGCCCGAAATTGAAAGACGTGGATGCGTCCATCCGTATTTTGCAGACCCTGGGTTGCCGGGCCCGGTGGGAGGGACATACCCTGATTGTGGACACTGCGGGCATGACCTGCGGCGAGATCCCCGATGGCCTGATGCGGGAGATGCGTTCGTCTGTGATTTTTCTTGGCGCGATCCTGGCCCGGTGCGGCCGGAGCGTACTGTCTTATCCCGGCGGGTGCGAGCTGGGTCCGCGGCCCATCGACCTGCATTTGGCGGCTCTTCAAGCCTTGGGCGCCGGGATCGAGGAGCGGGGCGGAAATCTTTATTGCAGCGCCGGGAAGCTCCATGGCAGTGAAATTACCCTCAGCCTGCCCAGCGTGGGCGCTACGGAGAATACGCTGCTGGCTGCCTGCGGTGCGGAGGGGACGACGGTGCTCTGCAATGCCGCCCGGGAGCCGGAGATTGTGGACTTGCAAAATTTTCTGCGGGCGATGGGAGCGGATATCCACGGCGCGGGGTCGTCCACCATCGTCGTGCGCGGCGGAAAGCCACTCCACGGCTGCACGCATACCGTTATTTCCGACCGCATCGCCGCGGCGACATATTTGTCTGCGGCTGCTGCGGCAGGCGGCGACGTGCTGCTGCGGCAGGTGGATTACCGTCACCTGTCCACCGTGACGGCGGCGCTGAAGGAGGCGGGCTGCACGGTACACAGCGGCAGCGACTGGGTCCGGCTGCGCAGCCGCGGCGCGCTGCGCGCCATCCGTCCCGTGCGCACCGCGCCCTATCCCGGCTTTCCGACGGACGCCCAGGCTGTGCTCATGGCGGCGATGTTGCGCAGCCGCGGAACAACGCTGTTTATTGAAAATATCTTTGAAAACAGGTACCGTCATGTGGCGGAGCTGTTGCGTATGGGAGCCAATATCCGCACCGAGGGGCGCGTCGCTGTGGTATGCGGCGTACAAACCCTACACGGAGCGAAAACGGTGGCCACCGACTTGCGCGGCGGTGCAGGACTGGTGATCGCGGCGCTGGCAGCCGAAGGGGAGAGCGAGATCGCGGCCCTGGAGCATATCGACCGGGGCTACGAGGATCTGGCCGGGAACTTGGCAAGTCTTGGGGCGCAGATCGTAAGAGTAGACAAATGAAACGATTTCAGGTATGATAAAAGCTGCGCTTTTTGTGCACAGATGATACGACGGGAGGGAAGAAGGCATATGGCAAGGAGACGGCATACCCGGCGGCGGCGCCACCACCGCGGGTTTGGCGTGTTGTATAAGCTGTTGTCGGCCATTGTGATCAGCGCGGCCATTGTGGTGGCGCTCACGCTGTTTTTCAAGGTGGACGCCGTCAGTGTTTCCGGCGTCACCCAATACAGCGGCGACGAGGTGATCGCCGCGTCCGGTGTGGAGGTGGGCGACAACTTGTTCTTGCTGAACAAGTATGAGATTGCCGACGCCATTCGGGCGCAGCTGCCGTATGTTTCCTCCGTCAGTATCAGCCGCAAATTCCCGGATACGCTGATTATTGAAGTGATGGACGGCGTTCTGGGCGGCGTCATTGAGCAGGGCGGCACTTATTGGGTCATCAGCTCCGCAGGCAAGATCGTGGACAGCCGCGCGGAAACGGGCGGCGGGATGCAGATCTGGGGCATTGTGCTGGAAGCGCCGGAGGTGGGAAAAAACGCCGTCGCGGCGGAGGGGAACGAGCGCCGTCTGGATCAGCTCTTTGCCTTGTTGGAGGCGTTGGAAACAAAGGGAATGCTCCAGGGCTGCCATGGGATGGATTTTTCGGAAACCGGCCTTATATCGATGGAATACGCGGACAGGTTTACCGTAAAATTGGCATATGACATGGATTTCGTCAAGATGCTCACGAAGGTGAACGCCGTCGCCGAGCAGCTGGAGCGGGAGGGCGACCTGCGCCCGGGTGTGATCGATACGACCATTGAGGATACAAAGATCCATTTCATCCCCACATAAGCAGAGGAAAGGCAAACGGTACTTATGAGCAGAGAGTCAAAACATATCGGAAAGGCCTCCATCAGCATCGTCTGTGTGATCCTGGGCGTTTTACTGTCGCTGCAATTCAAGAGCGTGCGGGAAAATGCTGCTGCGGAGGATTGGAACAGCAGCCGGATGCAGACGCTCCAGACGCTGCTGGACGAGGAACGGGAGACCAATGCCCGGCAGGCTGAGCGCATCGAAGAACTGGAGAAAGAGGTGCAGACGTACCGTGAGGCTGCGGCCAGCGGCGGACGGGAGGAAACGCTGCTGGACGAAATCGCCCGCCTGGAAAAGCTCGCGGGGCTGACGGACGTGGTCGGGCCCGGCGTGGAGGTGGTGCTGAGCGACAGCACAGCGCCGGGGAGCGACCATTACCTGATCCACGACAGCGACCTGCTTTCCGTGGTCAACGAGCTGCGGGACGCCGGAGCGGAGGCGATCTCCATCAACGGCAACCGCGTGCTGGCCACGACGGAGATCCGCTGCAGCGGTTCGGTGGTTACCATCAACGGCAAGCGCACCAGCGCACCCTTTGTCATCGACGCCATCGGCGACCAGGAGACGATGTTCAACGCCCTGATGATGCGCAACGGCGTGGTAGATGTGCTGCGCCAGTGGTCCATCGAGGTGGAGGTCACGCCGGTGGATGAACTGTTGATTCAGGGTTACCGGGGCAGAATCGAATACGAGTATGCCCAGACGCGTACGGCGGACAATGTAACAGAGGATGAAACGGAGGCGGGCTGAGGATGTATATCGTGATCAGCATCTTGGTGGGCATCATCATCGGCATCTTGCTGCCGTGGAACATCCCGCCCCAATATTCCATATATGTTGCAGTGATGTTGCTGGCGGCGCTGGATGCCGCCGCCGGCGGCATCCGGGCGCGACTGAAGCATGAGTTCCGGGGCAACTTGTTCATCTCCGGCGCTGTAGGCAACGGATTGATCGCCGTGTTTCTCACTTATATGGGTGAGCGGATCGGTATTTCCCTGTATTTGGCGGCAGTGGTGGTATTTGGTACCAGACTTTTTCAAAACTTTGGAGAAATCCGCAGAGAACTCTTGACCTTGTCACGAAACAGGAATACAATAGAAAAAAGTATTGTCAAAACACAAGAGGTGGGAGACGGTACCCCTTTTGATTCAGAATAATACGCAATAGATTGTGATTTACATAAGCTAAGGAGGAACTCCGTTATGGCGTTTGGTTTAGATGTTGGGCCTGAAAATGTGGTAAATATTAAAGTGATCGGTGTCGGCGGCGGCGGCAATAACGTGGTTAACCGTATGGTGCAGTCCGGGGTAAAGGGCGTTGAATTTGTGGCGGTGAATACGGACAAGCAGGCTTTGTCCATCTCCAGCGCCACCTATAAAATCCAGATCGGTGAGAAGCTGACCCATGGTCAAGGCGCTGGTTCCAACCCGGAGATCGGCCGCAAAAGCGCCGAGGAAAACCGCGCCCAGCTTGCCAAAGCCTTGGAAGAGACGGATATGGTGTTCATCACCGCCGGTATGGGCGGCGGTACCGGAACCGGAGGCGCGCCCATCGTGGCGGATATTGCCAAGGAGGCCGGGATATTGACCGTCGGCGTCGTGACGACGCCCTTTGGCTTTGAGGGAAAGCGCCGTATGGCCCAAGCGGAACAGGGGATCGAGGAGCTCAAGGACAAGGTGGACTCCCTGGTCATCATCCCCAATGAGCGGCTCAAGCACGCCACAGATCAAAAGATCACCTTTGCCAACGCCTTTGTGATTGCGGACGATGTGCTCCGCCAGGCGGTGCAGAGTATTTCCGATCTGATCAATACACCCGGTACGGTCAACGTGGACTTCGCGGATGTCACCGCCATCATGAAGGATGCCGGCTATGCCCATATGGGCGTGGGCCATGCCGACGGAAAGAACAAGGCGGAGGAGGCTGCGCGGATGGCCATTGCCAGTCCGCTGCTGGATACATCCATCAAAACGGCCCGCCGTGTGCTGGTCAACGTGACCGGGTCCCTGGACCTGGGCCTGGACGAGGTCACCCAGGCCGGTGAAATGGTCCAGCGGGAGGCGGACCCCCAGGCGCTGATTATTTTCGGCGCTGCCTACGACGAGGATATGGGCGACGAAATCCGTGTTACGGTGATCGCCACAGATTTCTGCGAGATGTCCGGCGGCAACAGGGAATTGGGAGACAAGCCCTTTACTGAGGCGGAGAAGAAAGTGGAGCAGACTGCGGAGGAGCAGGCTGCAAAGGAAGCGACGTCTGCGGTGGAGGAGAGCAAGCCCGAGGAAGACGAGGAAGATCCCTTTACGGAAATTTTTAATATTTTCAATAAGCGTCAGTAAACAAAAAGACAAGATACATAATGCATCAAGTCGTTCCAAAACCAGCAGAAAATTTTCTGCTGGTTTTTTTGATGGACGATGTATGAAAAAAGTGGCAAAGTGTTTTTTCCGATGTGGCAAATA
>CANSLL010000047.1 GCA_947647695.1 uncultured Clostridia bacterium
ATCATTACAGACAGTATCTGTGACCTGGACCCCGCTTATCTGGCGCCCTATGACATAGACGTCCTGCCCCTGCGGGTGCGTCTGGGCGAACAGGAATACCTGGACAAGGTGGACATCGACTATATGGAGGTCTGCGAGGTCATGCTGAAAGGCGAACTGCCCAAATCCACCCAGGTCCCGGCGGACATCATGTCTGATACCTTTGAAAAATACGCCGCGGCGGGACAGGATTTTCTTTATGTGGCCTTTTCCTCCGTCCTCTCTGGCTGCTGCAATTTGGCGAAGATGCTCACCGGGGAGCTCCGGGAAAGATACCCCGATGTGAAAATGGGCGTGCTCAACTCCAAGGCGGGCGCGGGCGGTATGGGCCTGATGGTCTTGCAGCTGGCCCATATGGCAAAGGACGGCGCGTCCTTTGAAAAGCTGATGGACCACGGGGCGTATTTGTCCGAGCATATCGTGCATATGATCGCATTGCGGGACCTGAAATGGCTGGTCATGGGCGGCAGGATCAACAAGCTGGTGGGCGCTGCCAGCGCGGCGCTGGACATCCGCGCCCTGGTCCATATCGACAAGGAAGGATACCTGAAATCCTTCGGCACCGCCCGCGGCCAGAAGCGCATGGTCAAAGCCATCTGCGACAACACCCTGGAGCGGCTGAAGGCTTTCCCGGAACAGCTGATCGCCATTTGCTACACCTACGAAAAGGAAACGGCCCAGCAGGCCATGGACTATCTGCGCGAGCGCCTGCCCCAGCCGCCGAAATTCGTCCTTCAGCCTGTGGGCAGCGTGCTGACGACGTATCTCGGCCTCTCCGGCGTGGGCATCCTGTTTTTCGACGAGCGGCCGAAGGAATACTATTTCAACTGAGAAGGCAAAGGAAGCTATGGCAAACCACAAACGGCGGAGACGGGGCGGCTGTGCGGTCCCGTTCTTTGCGTTCATCGCGGCGATCATCCTGGGTGGGCTGTATTTTTATTGGGACAACAACACCATCGGTGTACACAAATGGGTATATGAAGCATCCTCCGTCCCGACGGAATTTGACGGGCTGCGCATCGTTCAGCTCTCCGACCTCCACGGCAAGGAGTTCGGCAACGGGAACGTCCTTTTGCTCCGCCGGGTGTCCGAGGCCCGGCCGGACCTGATCGTGATTACCGGCGACCTGATCGACCAGGAAAGTCAATACAGCGCTCTGGGTCCGCTGATGGACGGCCTGTGCGCCATCGCGCCGGTGTATTACGTCACTGGCAACCACGAGTGGGCGGTGCGCCGGGTCCCGGCCCTCAAGGAGCTCCTGGCGGCCCACGGCGTCAAGGTGTTGAGCAACGAATACGAGCTATGGACCCACGGCAGCGCAACGCTGGCCGTTGCGGGCGTGGACGATCCCAACGGCCCGGCGGACCAGAAGACCGGGGACGTGCTGCGCGGGGAGATCGACGCAGATTTCACCCTGCTCCTGTCCCACCGGGACACGGTGGAGGAATACGCCGCCTGGGGCTACGACCTGGTGTTCTGCGGCCACGGCCACGGTGGGATTCTCCGCATCCCCATCATCGACCAGGGCCTTTTGAGTACGGACCGTACCCTTTTCCCGGAGTACGACGGGGGGCTGTACGTCTTTGACGGGTACGCCTGCTGCGTTTCCCGGGGGCTTGGCAGCAACACGGTGCCGTTCCAGGCCTTCCGGCTGTTCAACCGGCCGGATATCCCTGTGGTGATCCTGAAAAGGGGGACGTGACGTCCGCCTTTTCCTTTTCTCCGGCGGAAACAGCGACGGGCTGTATCGCCGGGCGCAAAGCGGAAAAAGAAAGAAAGTGAGGCGCGCTATGGGCGAATTTTTTGCCGGGACCTTTGACATCGCCGTCATCGGCGCGGGACACGCCGGCATCGAGGCAGCGCTGGCGGCGGCGCGGATGGGCTGCCGCGTGGTCTGCTTTACCATCAATCTGGACGCCGTAGGCAACATGCCCTGCAACCCTGCCATCGGCGGCACCGGAAAGGGCCATCTCGTCCGGGAGCTGGACGCCCTGGGCGGGGAAATGGCCCGCGCGGCGGACCGGGCCTGCATCCAGTACCGCCTGCTCAACCGGGGCAAGGGGCCCGCGGTCCACTCCCTGCGCGCCCAGGCCGACCGGCGGCGGTACCAGGAGATCATGAAGCACACCCTGGAGCGGCAGGAAAACCTGAGCGTCAAGCAGGCCGAGGTCACGGACATCCGGCTGGACGGGGGCGCGGTCTCCGCCGTCGTCACCGCCACCGGCGCCCGGTACGAGGTCAAAGCCGCCGTGATCTGCTCCGGCACTTACCTCAACGGCCGCACCATCGTGGGCGAGGCGGTCCGGGAAAGCGGCCCGGACGGGATGCACGCCGCCACCGCCCTGACGGCGTGCCTGCAAGCCTTCGGCCTCCGCCTGCGCCGATTCAAAACGGGCACGCCGCCCCGTGTCAACCGCCGCAGCGTGGATTTTTCCAAAATGGAGCTGCAAACAGGGGACGAAATGCCCCTTCCCTTTTCCTTTCAGACAAAAACGCCGCCGGAAAACAAGGCGGTATGTTATTTGACGTATACAAACGAGGAAACCCATCGCATCATCCTTTCCAATCTGGACCGCGCCCCATTGTACAACGGCGCCATCGAAAGCGTCGGGCCGCGCTACTGTCCGTCCATCGAGACAAAGGTGGTGCGTTTTGCAGATAAGCCCCGCCACCAGCTGTTTATCGAGCCCATGGGGCTGGAGACGGAGGAGCTGTATATCCAGGGCCTGTCCTCGTCCCTGCCGGAGGACGTCCAGACCGCCATGCTCCACACGATCCCCGGCCTGGAACACGCAGAAATGACCCGTCCGGCCTACGCCATCGAGTACGATTGCGTCGATCCGCTGGAGCTGCTGCCCACGCTGGAGACAAAACGCATCTCTGGCCTGTACGGCGCGGGTCAGTTCAACGGTTCCTCCGGCTATGAGGAAGCGGCCGCCCAGGGCTTTGTGGCGGGCGTCAACGCAGCCTTAAAGCTCCAGGGGCGGGAGAGCATGGTCCTGTCCCGGGCGGAATCCTATATCGGCACGCTGATCGACGATCTGGTCACCAAGGGTACCAACGAGCCGTACCGCATGATGACCTCCCGCAGCGAATACCGCCTGCTGCTGCGCCAGGACAACGCCGACGCGCGTCTCAGCGCCACCGGCCGCCGCATCGGACTGGTCTCCGAGGAACAATATCAGGCCGTACAGGAAAAATACGCCGCCGTGGACCGGGAGATCCGCCGTCTGGAAAGCAGCGGCGCGCCGCCCACGGATGAAGTCAACGCGTATTTGCGCCGTCGCGGCAGCGCAGAATTGACCGGCGGCGCCCGTCTGATCGCGCTGTTGCGCCGGCCGGAGCTGCATTATGAGGATATCCGCCGCATCGACCCGCACCCGCCCGTTCTGCCGCCGGAGGTCACGGAGGAAGTGGAGGTCTCGGTAAAGTACGCAGGCTATATCGAGCGCCAGCTGCGTCAGGTGGCAGAATTTACAAAGCTGGAACAGCATCTTCTGCCGCCGGAGATCGACTATGAGCAGATCCTCGGCCTGCGTCTGGAGGCACGCCAGAAGCTGAACGAGATACGCCCGCTGAATATCGGACAAGCCAGCCGCATCTCCGGCGTTTCCCCCGCAGATATTGCCGCGCTGATGGTCTGGCTGGAACACTGAACGGTTTCTATTTTTGTATCATACCTCACGGACCCCGGTCGAGAAGAAACGACCAGGGTCCGTTTTTTCGTGAAGGCAGACCTTGCAAGTTGTCCAAACTTACGACGGTATTCGACTCTTTTCGACCTAAGGGGCGCATAACGTCCCTTAGGTGGAGCAGTACGAAACGCCGTAACCCTTGCGGTGCAAGGGTTACGGCGTTCGTCAAAATCACCAAGGTACCGATTGGGTAGACATGGCGGTGCAAATTTGGTAGACGCGTCGAAAAAAACCGCTGCGGCGCAGCGGGTACCGGGCGCGTTTTGGTAGACATTTTGGTAGACCGGGTAGACATGATGTGGGAAAATTTGGAAGCACACGCCAAAAAACAAGCGCAGGAACGATGTGCTTTCCATCATACCTGCGCCAGTTCATTCACTATTGATCCGCCATGGATTCATGGCGCCAATTCGACCAACCCACTATCCATTTTGATCAATGCAAACACACAATAGTTGATAATATCGTGCAGCTGCGCCTCCACGCCTTCGGAAACGACGCACACGCCGCCGTTGGCCAGGATATGCTTGATCCGGTAGACCCGGATCAGCACCTGATCTGTCATAGACGACAGCGACATGCTCTGCCAGGCGTTGCCGTAGTCGGCATTTTTCCGTTGCAGCAACTCCCGAATCTCCTGCACCTGGACCTGATACGCTTCAAACAGGCAGCGGTCCTCCACAGCCTCAAGGATCGAGAGGTCCTCCACCGTATCCTCCACAGACGGCACACCCGGAACATCCGCCATGCGGATCAGGAACATCAGGCAGTAATTGATGATGCCAGTATACTCCACATCCCGCCCCTCGGGAATGCAGGACTCGCCGTCGTGCTCCTCCAAAGTGCGGATCCGCTTTGCCTTGCGCCAGATCTCGTCACTCAGGGACGTATAACGGTACAGCAGCCAGGTGGGGCCGTAATCCTCGTTTTTCTTCTGAAAAAGGTCAAAGCAATAGGCAAAAATACGGTCAAAATTCTGAAACAGCGACTGCTCCATGGCGCGACACGTCCTTCTCTTTTTTGTAAAGTGTACCATACTCCGGCACAAATTGCAAATCAAGTCAAAGTCGCTTTTTCCACATGGACACCGGCCAGGTCTGTGGCGGAAAGATACGCCTCCACCGCGTCCCGCTTGCCGCAAAAGCTGTAGCGCCGGGTCATCAGCGGACCTGTCTGGGCCGCAGCCTCGTCACGGGCTTCCCGAACCACCTCATGCTGATAGATCGTTCCGCCCGCACCGTCCTCCTGCTCCGTCCAAAACGAAAGCCGGCGCAGCAGCTGGGGTTCGCTCAACAGCAAATCAAGGTTGGCAAGATACTGCTGCCGCAGGGCGGCATCGTCCATTTCACTGCGCCAGACGCCCTCGGGATCACAGGTGCAAAAGCCCAGGCTCAATCCGCCCTGCCAGCGGCTGCCGCTTTCGATCTGCACCCATTCCATGACGATCCCGTCCTGCTGCCGCAGGCTTTCCACTTCCACTGGCTCCGGCGCGGTGACGGAGAGGTACACCCGGCTGGACGCGGGCAGCTCCCGGAGCTGCGCCAAAACCTCATCCCGTTCGCTTCCGCCAAAACGATTCAGCAAACTCACCGTCAGAGAGCTCTGGGCGCTTTCGTCGCTTTCCGTGATCTGGAATTGTCCATACTGAAACTCCGCCGCGGCGTTGCAGCGCCCGATGGCCGGCGGCGCGACATGGTCCACGCTTTGAAAGCGGACCGTATAGCGTCCAAAGCCACGCTTTTCAACGGTCCCCACACCGTCGATGACCTCCGTAAACGGCTGCACCGTCTCGTAGTACGCCCGCAGGTACGCCGTCAGGGACACGCCGCTGTGATCCAGCCGCATGGGATTGGGGCAAAGGGCGTCCATCAGCGGGCTGATCCCCAGGAAAACCGCCACTGCCAGGACCGTCACCACGCCGATGGTCTTGAGGCAAATACGCCGGATGCGCCGGTCGATGGCCTTTTCCAGCGCCCGTTCAAACTCTTCCTCCTGTTGGAGCATCGCATTGTCCGGCAGTGCGGTTTCTTCCAGCCGCAGTTCCTTTTCAAAATCGTTCCATGCGCTCATGGTTCTCCCTCCTTCAGCTTCTCCTTGAGCCGTTTCCGCGCCCGGGCGCGAATCTGACGCACATTTTCCTCTGTTATACTGTGAATACAGGCGATCTCACCGTCGGAAAGCCCCAGCAGCGTGCTTTGCAGCAAAACGTCCCGGTACCGCAGGGGCAGCGTCTCCAGGGCGCTGTACACCCGCCGTTGCCCCTCTGTTTCCAGCAGCGCCGCAAGCGGCTCCACGCCGCCGGGGACCTCCGGCAGTTCATCGGGCACAAGGGGCGCATTTTTGCGGCAGTGACTGATCCACTCGTTGCGCAGCACCCGCATCAGCCAAAAGCGCAGCTCGCCCCGGTCGCCCCAGTAAGACAGCAGCGCCTTCAGAAACGCGCTCTGGACCAAGTCCTCCGCCGCGGCACGGTCTCCCGTCAGGGTGCAGGCGTAAATCAGTACCGGCCGGTACCACTGCCGGTAGCTGTCCGTGAATTCCTGCCTGTTCATACCGCCTGCCCCCTTTCTATCAATCAAACGCAGGAGCCACCGTTTTGTGACAGTCCTGCGACAAAAATATTTTGCCCCCGCCGAACAAAAAAGAGACGGCATTTTATATGCCGTCCCATTTGTCTGTATCTCTGCGTTCAGAGCTTCTCCGCCCACTGGTCCTCCTTGAAGCCCACCAGAACGAAATCGTCCCCCACCAACAGCGGACGCTTGACCAGCATCCCGTCCGAGGCCAACAGGGCAAACTGCTCGTCCTCGCTCATGGCGGGCAGCTTATCCTTCAAATGAAGGGCCTTGTATTGCAGGCCGGAGGTGTTGAAAAACTTCTTCAGCGGTAAACCGCTCAGGGCATGGAACCGGCGCAGCTCCTCTTCCGTGGGATTTTCTTCCTTCATCGGCCGCATCTGATACGCCGCGCCGCGCCCGTCCAGCCACTTTTTCGCCTTCTGGCAGGTCGTGCATTTGTCGTAACAAAAAAATACCATCGGCCCTTCCTCCCTTTACCAGCCCATATCGTTTTGCAGGGTATGACTGTTGACCGCGTAGCGCTCGATGCCATGGATGAGCATTTCCGCAGTGGCCACATTGGTCGCCACCGGGATCAGATACTCGTCGCACAGCCGCAGCAGGTGCAGCTCCGTGGCTTCCCGGGAGCGCGCCTTTTCATAGTCCCGGAAAAACAGAACCATATCGATATCCTGGCAGAAAATGCTGGAGGCAATCTGGTGCAATCCGCCCTCTGCGCCGGGAAGATAGCGATTCACCCGCAGGCCTGTCTGCTCCTCGATCCAGTTGCCCGTCACGCCGCTGGCCACGATCTTGCATTTGCTCAACACGCCCTCATAGGCGATGCAAAACTGCGCCATCAACTCTTTTTTGCTGTCATGTGCAACGATTGCGACCGTCATGAAACCGTCCCCTTTCCCTCGCCTCGCTCCTGACCTGTTTTTATTTGCTTTTTTATTTATTCTATTTTACCGTAAATCCGCCGGGAAAGCAAGATTTGTACCCAACGTTTTCCCCCGCGGCCCGCAAAAAAGCACGCGGCCGCGCCGGTCAAGGATTTTGCTCCTCCCGGCGGTACAGCCGCGCCTCGCTGACCGCCCCATGCAGCGGCCGGTCATGATCCTCTGCCGCAGCGGCGCGTACCCGCTGCGCCTCATAGGCAAGCCCCACCGCAAAGGCGTTTTCGCACAAGGGCAGATACCGGTCATAGTACCCGCCGCCCATGCCCACGCGGCGGCAAAACCGGTCGAATGCGGCGCAGGGGACCAGCACCAGGCCGATCTCCTCCGGCGCAACGATCCGGCAGCGCGCCGGGTCCGGCGCGGGGATGCCATACATTCCCCGCTGCACGGCGCCCGGCTCTTCCGGTATGGCGGCGCCCATCCGCCCTCCGCCGTAACAGAGGGGATAGGCTACCTGCTTCTTCAAGCGGCGGGCCGCGGCGTCGATCTCTCCGGGGTCCGCCTCGCCGTGGACGGCGCAGTAGGACAATACCACCGCCGCCCGGTCAAATTCCGGCAGGGCCAGGACGCGGGCGGCAATGGCGCGGTCGAACCGCCGCCGCAGGCCATCGTCCAGCGCGGCGCGGGCCGCTATGCCCTTCGTCCGCTGGCGCTGCTTTTCCGCCGCGACGTCCATTAGAGCACCTTGCTCAGGAACTCCTGGGTCCTGGGGTGCTTGGGATGGCTGAAAAACTCCTCCGGCGGCGCCTGCTCGGCCACCACGCCCCCATCCATGAACAGCACACGGGTGGCGACCTCCCGGGCAAAGCCCATCTCGTGGGTCACGACCACCATGGTCATGCCCTCCTCCGCCAGCTCCCGCATGACCTCCAGCACCTCGCCCACCATCTCCGGGTCCAGGGCCGAGGTGGGCTCGTCGAACAGCATGACCTCCGGGTGCATGGCCAGGGCGCGGACAATGGCGATCCGCTGCTTCTGTCCGCCGGAGAGCTGGCCGGGATAAGCCGCCGCCTTATCGTCCAATCCGACGCGCTGGAGCAGCTCGTGGGCCTCCTGTATGGCCTCCTCCTTTGACCGCAGCTTCAGCTGTACCGGAGCCAGCGTCATATTATCAAGGATGTTGAGGTTGTTGAACAGATTAAAGTGCTGGAACACCATGCCCATTTTCTGGCGGGTCGCGTTGATATCCGTCTTGGGGTCGGTGATGTCCGTACCGTTGAAAATGATCTGGCCCTGAGTCGGTTCCTCCAGCAGGTTCAAACAGCGCAGGAACGTGGATTTCCCGCTGCCGGAGGGGCCGATGATAACCACCTTTTCCCCCCGGTCGATATGCTCGGTGATGCCCTTGAGCACTTCGTTGGAGCCAAAGCGCTTGTGCAGGTCTTTAACGTCGATCACTTTCCCGCAGCCTCCTTTCAAAGATGCCCAGCAGCCAGGTGAACAGGATCACCACGATCAGATACATGACGGCGGTCCCCACCAGAGGGAACATGGGCGCATAGGTCTTGGCGTAGATGGCTTGGGCGGCGTACAGCATTTCCTTGCCGCCGATGACCGTGATCAGAGACGTATCCTTCAGCAGCGTGATAAACTCGTTGCCCAGGGCCGGCAGGATATTTTTGACGGCCTGGGGCACCACGATAAAGCGCATGGTCGTCAAATAGTTCATACCCAGGCTGCGTCCGGCCTCCATCTGGCCCGCCTCCACGCTCATCAGGCCGCTGCGGACAATCTCCGCCACATACGCGCCGGAGTTGATGCCCAAGGTCAGGGCACCCACCAGGGCGAAATTGCGGCTGGAGCTGAAGATCACCAGACCCATGATCAGCAGCTGCACCATCATCGGCGTGCCGCGGATGACGGTGGTGTAAACCTTGCAGATCACGTTGACCACACCCAAGACCGGATTCCTGCGACCCGGGCGCTGCTGGTCGTGGGCCGTGCGCAGCACGGCGACGAGAACGCCCAGGATCACGCCCACGACCAGGGCCATCACCGTAACCTCCAGCGTGCGGCCTAGGCCCTGGAGATACTGCATCCAGCGGTCGTTCAGCAAAAAGCTCTGGTAGAACTGCACGAAGAAATTCTGCCAGAAATCCAGCCGTTCCCCGCCCACGGCCTGGGCCTTTAACGTTTCATAGAGCAGCGCCCAATTTTCCACGCGCGCTCACCCCTTCCTTCTTGATGGTCGTTTTTCTTTCTTTTTTACCATCCCGGAAAAAAGGGCGGCCGGGGCCGCCCTTTTGCTGGGATTCCTTTCCCGCGCTGTGCGCAGATGTTATCTGTTTATTCCGCAGGGATATACCGATCGATGATCTCCTGGATGGTACCGTCGGCAATCATCTCTTTGAGCTCCTTATCCAGCGCATCCCGCAGACCGGTGTTGCCCTCGTCCACGGCGATGCAGTAATCCTCATCGGCATAGGCGGTGTCGAGGATCTTCAGACCAGGATTGGCCTTGACATACTCCTGAGCCGGGGCGTTGTCGATAACGACGCAGTCGATCTGGCCGTTGAGCAGGGCCTGGACGGCAGTGGCGCCGTTGTCGTAGGCGGTGACGTGATCGTCGCCGTAATCGCCGGTGGTATAGTTGAAGCCGGTGGTGCCGCGCTGGGTGCCGATCATGCTGGCGTTGGCCAGATCGTCAATGGTCTCAATGGGAGAACCCTCGGGTACGATGACCACCTGGACGCCCTTGGCGTAACTGCTGGTAAAGTCCATCACCAGATCGCGGCCGGTATCATAGGTCAGGCCGGCCAGGACCATATCGCTGCGGCCTTCCTGCACGGCGATCAGCGCGCCGTCAAAGTCCATATCGTCGATGACCAGCTCCAGGCCCAGACGGTCCGCCAGAGCGCAGGCGATCTCGACGTCGATGCCCTCAAAGCCCGTGCCGTTGACGCCGGCGCCGTCGGAGACCAGCTCATAGGGCGGGAACTCGGCGTTGGTGGACATGATGAGCTTGCCCTCCTGGATGGTGGTAAACCCGGCGTCGCCGCCGCCTTCATCGGAGGAGGAAGGGGTCTGATTGTCGTTGTTGCCGCCGCAGCCGGCCAGGAGGCCGACGGTCAGCGCAGCCGCGCCGAAGAGAGCGAAAAATTTCTTGTTCATGATGCGTTACTTCCTTTCATCAAACGTGTCATCCGCCTTCGGGCGGATGCAAAGCAGCCCCTGGGGCTGCTTTTTCTTTCATCCAATATGTAATATTGTATCGGTTTTTTTGCAAAACGCAAGGGGCATTCTGACTTTTTATTCATTCTTTACAAAAAATTTTCCGTATAATACACACAAACTATGAATAACAGGTTGTATATCCCATGGAATATACATGTTCTCTCTCCCTTGACAAACCCGCCGGGGCTTTGGATAATAAAGACAGGAAAAAAGAAAGGATGTGCCGTAGATGGAACCGATTGTACAGCAGTTTTTGCAGCGCTCCCCCCTGAGCGAAGACTGGCAGGCCCTGCTGAGGGAGGAATTTGAAAAGCCCTATTTCGCCGCCCTCTGCGAAAAAGTTTTGGAGGCCCGCCGGGCGGGCGCCGTTTTCCCGCCGGAGGAGGTGGTGTTTTCCGCGCTGAACCTGACGCCGCCGGAGGCCGTGGGCTGCGTCATCCTGGGCCAGGACCCCTATCATGAACAGGGACAGGCCCACGGCCTGGCCTTTTCCGTCAAGCCCGGGGTCAAGCTGCCGCCGAGCCTGCGCAATATCTACAAGGAGCGCCAGAGCGATCTCGGCCTGGACCCCGTCCCGGAGGGGTATCTCGTCCCCTGGGCCGAAGCGGGGGTGCTCCTGCTCAACACCGTGCTCACTGTGAACGAGGGCGCGGCCAACAGCCACGCCAAATTCGGCTGGCAGACCTTTACCGACGCGGTATTCCGCATTCTCTGGCAGCTGCCCCGTCCGGTGGCCTTCGTGCTGTGGGGCAATCAGGCGAAAAAAAAGCTGGAAAAGGCAAGCCGCGGCGATGCGCCCGCCCCCCGGCTCGTGCTCGCCTCCGCCCATCCCTCGCCCCTGTCCGCCCGCAACGGTTTCTTTGGCAGCCACCCCTTCAGCCAGGTGGACGCCTTTTTATCTGCCCACGGACAAGCCCCCATCGGATGGCGGCTCTAAGGCCGGATTTGTTTATTTTTCCAAAAATGGAGAAAAAGCAATGACATTTTCTGTTCCCTGTGTTACAATACTACGAATGATACAACTATGATGGAACTGCCCCTTGCTGTTCCGGCACAGGACTTTTCGGAGGCCGCTTATGATCTACCGCGTCGATCTTCATGTGCATACCACCGCGTCCCAGGACGCCCGCGCATCGCTGCTTGAACTGGTACGCGCCGCCCGCCGGGCCGGGATCGACGCCATCGCCATCACCGACCACAACGTCTGCACCCCCGTTCCCTTAGAGCTGCACGGCGTGCTGCTCATCCCCGGCTGTGAGATCAGCACCCTGGGCGGACAGGTCCTGGGCGTATTTTTGGAGCGTCCCATCGATCTGACGGCCCTGTGCCGCAACGGCCTGCCCACGGCGGACGAGGCGGTGCTGGCCATCCACCGTTGCGGCGGCCTGGCCATCCTTTCCCAGCCTTTCCTGAAGGAGGACGCAAATCCCGCTCTGTTTCCCCTGCGGCCGGACGCCGTGGAAACCGTTAACGCCCGCGCCGCCGCCCTGTCCCAGAGCGCCAACAAGCAGGCACTGCTGTGGGCCACGGAGCACAGCCGTCCCCGTACCGGCGGCAGCAACGCCCACTGCGCCCTGGAGGTGGGCAACGCCTACACGGAGCTGTCCTGTCCCCGCCTGTCCCGCCCTCTTTTGAAGGAGGCGCTGGACCTGGGCCGCTGCCGTCCCGTCTTTGTGCGTTCGGCCACCCAGCTGGACTGCGGCTATTCCGAGTTGGAGTTCGCCAAACGCCGGGGCAGTGTGCGTCAGATTTTGAAATGCACCGCCATGTTGGGTCTGTGCCAGCTGGCGGATCTCAGCTTAAATCAAAAACGCCGGCAAAAAGTCAAGGCGGAGAAACGCTCAATGGGGCAGAGCCTGAAAAAGGAAGCCTCCGCAGCGCGGAAACGGGTAAAAAAGGAGCGGAACGAAAAGGGGCGTGCCAAACGTTCCGGCAAAAACTGAACAAAAAATCGTGCTCCCGAAGACCTGCGTCTTTGGGAGCACGATTTTTTGTTTGAAAGCATTCCTGTTCCGGCGGCGGGAGCACGGCTGTTTCCTGCCAGTCCGTACCCAAGCCCCGCCTTCACGTTACTGTTTTCCCGTGGAGCCGAAGCCGCCCCGGTCTGCACCCGAAAGATGCTCCACCGGCTCAAAAACGATCCGGGGCTGATGGGCCATGATGCGGAACTGACAGACGCGGTCGTTGACCTCCACGCAGGTATCCCGTGTGGCGTATACGGGCATCCGCCATTCGTCGTTGTCGCCGCAGTAGCTGGCGTCGATCACGCCCATGCCGTTGGTCTGAATCAGGCCCCAGGTCCGAAACGTGCTGGAGCGGGGCGCCACATGGGCCTCGTAGCCCTCCGGCAGCTTCAGCGCGACGCCCAAGGGGATCAGACAGAACTCCCCGGCCTTCAGCTCCACCCGCTTAGCGGCGCGCAGGTCGATCCAGTCGGACTTGCCGTCCACATAGCGCAGCGGCTCGATGGCGTCGGACAGGTAACGTATTTGGATGGTTTCTGTGGGCATAACGATCACCTCATTTTACCGGGCGCCATCGTCCCAAAGGACAACGTGTCCGGCCTGTTCGCTGGCGCGCAGATCGATCAGGCGCTGGTTGGCGCTGCCGCGGAAGCGGAGCGTCAGGTCCCGTTCCTCCGCGCGGAACTCCCCGTCCACCAGCACATCGATCAAAGACAGCAGCCCGTCCGTCACAGCGCAGCGGCCGCGGCCGCCTTCGGCCAACAGGTCCCGCTCCAGGGTGTCGCCAGTGAAGCACCAGACCGTCTTGTCTGGGTACGTCCGGCGCACGGCGCGCAGCAGCTCCAGCAGCGGCGGCTGGTTTTCCGGCTCAAAGGGCTCGCCGCCCAAAATGGTCAGGCCATGGATATACGACGGGGCCAGCGCTGCCAAAAGCTCCCGCTCCGTCTCCCTGGTATAGGGCTTTCCGAAGGAGAAATCCCAGGTATCGGGATTAAAGCAATCCTTACAATGGCGGCGGCAGCCGGAGACGAACAGGGACACCCGCGTCCCCGGTCCGTTGGCCACATCGACTTTTTTGATCTCGCCGTAATACATCGCCTTTTACAGGTGCATCACGCGGTCCCGGATCTCCTGGGTGCGGCCCTGATTCCAGAACTGGGTGCCGATATACCCGCAAGTGCGGCGGGCGACGTTCATCTTGGACTGATCCTGGTTTTTACACTGGGGACATTCCCACACCAGCTTGCCGTTCTCGTCGGAGACGATCTGGATCTCCCCGTCGTAGCCGCAGACATGGCAGTAGTCGCTCTTGGTGTTCAGCTCGGCGTACATGATGTGGTCGTAGATGAATTTCATCACATCCAGCACCG
>CANSLL010000048.1 GCA_947647695.1 uncultured Clostridia bacterium
AGGATACATACGGGAAGCGCCCGTCAGTCTGATATGGACTGGCGGGCGCTTTTTGCTTTGGTTTCTTTGTGTACGCCTTTCCGCGGGGCCGCGCTGCGGCTCCGGGGAAAAGCGGATACTTTATAAAATAAGAACGCGCGCGCGTTCTTTGCGGGCTTGTTAAGACGCTAAGTTTAGCGCCACGCAGGAGAAGACGTATTTTTGCAGGGCAAGGAAAGGCAAGGCTGCTCCCGGGCGCGGGCGCGATCCTTTTCTATCGCGCGTCTATGATTTTATTTTTGTACTGAGGAAAAGAGGAAGGCGCGCCGCAGCGCGCAGGAAAGAAGGGAGCACGGCGGAGAAATGCGACAGGGGGGATTCTTCATGATCAGGACAACGATAGCGGGTAATGTGATCGAGAAGTCAAAGTTCTGGGTGTCAGGAGGCACGAAGGTCCGGGGCGCACGGGTGCGGACCAGCAGCGTGCGCAAACAGGACCAGAACGACCAGGACGCCGTGAAGCGTCTGGCGCGGGAGATCAACGCGAACTTCCAGTATCACGACCTGCTGCTGACGCTGAACTATGACGCGGCGGGTTATGCGAAGATCTCCGGGGACCGGGAGAAGGCCAAGAAGGAAGCGGGCCTGTTTCTCCGCCGTCTCGGGCGTGCGATGAAAAAAGCGGGGCTGGCGCTGAAATACATCGCGGTCACATCGGACATGGACGGCGACAGCGGCCGGGACGTCCGCGTGCACCATCACATCCTGCTGCCGGCGGAGGCCGCGCCGTACATAGACGCCTGCTGGACGCTGGGGTCATGCTTTACCCGCCAGATGCACGGCCAGGCGGACTATACGCCGGTGGCGGTGTATCTGCTGCGCCAGGTGCGGCGGGTGAAGGACGCAAAGAAATGGACGGTCAGCCGGAACCTTGCAAAGCCGATCGTGTACGAGCGGCGGGCCAGGGCGGCGGGGGCGCTGCGCAATCCGCCCCATACGATCCTGATGGGCGAGAGCGCCTATGACATCGAGACGGGCAGCCACTACATTCGCTATGTCAAAGCGCCGAAGCCGGGGGAGGAAGGGACGCAATCGCGCGGCGGAAAGGGAGGGGCGCCGTCGTGAGTTGGAAGAAGCTGCGGGGCGTGCGGCTGCCCTATGAAAAACAGGTGCTGATCCGGGCGACGTGCCTGCTCTGGCAGGAACAGCCGAAAAGGGTACAGGAGAAGATCAGGCGGCTCTGCGCGGAATGCGGAGGCGTCTATTCGGCTGCGCTCTGGGATGTGATGACGACGAAAAAGAGCATCGTTTCCATCAGCGAGACGTATTTTGTCAGCGAAGCGGAGCTGTACCGGCGGCGGGTCGACTTTTACAACGCATGGGGGAAGTAAAGGGGGGCTGCGCCCTCCTAAACCCTGACTTGGTTTCGGGCGGGAAAATACGCTTTGCCAAATTCGCAAACGCTTGAGAGTTTGAACGGAAAAACGGCGGAACAGGGCCTTTTACGGGCGCTGCGCCGCCCTTTTTTTGCGCCGAAATCCTGATGATAACGGGCACCCCTTTCGTGGTAGCATGGAATACAGGGAGGAAGGCGCGCGTATGCGCGCAGGAAAAGAGGTGTGGGAGATGGCAGGAAAAAAGGAAGGCGCGCACCAGCGCGGCGGAAAAAAGGAAGGCGCGCGGCAGCGCGGCGGAAAAAAGCTGACGGCGATGGAAGAAGCCTTTGCGCGGGAGTATGTTCTGGACCACAACGGAACACGGGCCGCGCTCCGCGCGGGGTACGCCGCGGGAAAGGACAACGCCAACGCTGCGTCCCGCGCCAGCCGCCTGCTGCGGAAGGATGCCGTTTTGGAGCGCATCGCCGCCTATGAAGCAGCTATTTCCAAGGAATTTGTCCTGACACGGGACGCCCTGATCAACCGCTACCGGGAAATTTACGAGCGCTGCATGGAGGCAAAGCCGGTCATGGCGTGGAACAGAGAGACCCACGCCTATGAAAAGAGCGGCGTATGGGAGTTTGATGCGCGGGGCGCAATGAAAGCGTTGGACAACATCGCCGTGATGACAGGGCTTGCGAAGCCGGACGAAAAACCGGACGCGGCGGATGGATATGAAGCGCTGGTACAGGCGCTGGAGGGGGAGCGGAAAAATGAAACTTGAAGCGGATCATCTCAGCAGCTGGCAAAAGCGGTTTGAGCGGGCGAAAAGCAGCTATGACAAGGAACTTATCCGCATGGACTGGAGAGAGCAGCTATACAACGGGACCCATGAGATCAAGCCGGCCAAGAACAGGAAGAAGGCAAAGGACGCGGCCCATGTGCGCAACATCGTGGCGGAGCTGATCGAAAGCCAGGTCTCCAGCACCATCCCGCTGCCGAAGGTAACGGCGGTGCGGGAGCGGGACGAGCATTTGGCAAAGAAAATCGAAAACTGGCTGCGCAACGAAATCAACCGGCTGCCCTTTGAAGAATTGAACGATCAGGACGAACGGACCACCTACATCCAGGGCGGGGACCACTTCTTCGTGGAATGGGACACCACGGAGCGCACCCATACCAGCGAGGGTGCGGTGGAGGTCAACTTGCAGCATCCGAAGACGGTCATCCCTCAGGCGGGCGTGCTGACGGGCATCGAGGATATGGACTACTGCTTTGTGCTGGCGGCGCGGACGAAAAAATGGATACGGGATACCTACGGCAAGGATGTGGAGAACGCGCGGGAAGCGGATACCGGGATCCGCAGCGTCGGCGGTGCGGAGGAAGCGGAGGAAAACGAGGAGCTGCTGACACAGGTCTATGCGTACTGGCGCAACCGCGCGGGCGGGATCGGCCTGTTTTCCTGGGTGAACGGCACAGACATCGTGCTGGAAGACACAGAGGATTATCAGGCGCGGCGCAAGCTCGTCTGCAAAAAATGCGGAGAATACGGAGACGGCCACCGCTGCCGCAGCTGCGGGAGCACATCATTTCAGGAACAGGGTGGAGAACCGGACGGACATACGCTTGCGGAGGATATCCAGAAAAGCGATGGGAGCATCATCCCGGCCTGGACCTATCCGCAGTACGGCGGCGCCGGAGATACCGCTGCTGCGGAGGGTGCGGACGGATACGCAGGCGCGGAGGGCGGCATTGTGCAAACGGTGCTCCCGTACTACAAGCCAAACGTGTACCCTATCGTGCTCCGCAAGAACGTGAGCCAGTTCGGCAGGTATCTCGGCGGGAGCGACGTGGACAAAATCGAGGACCAGCAGGAGAGCATCAAAAAGCTGTCGACAAAGGCGCTGGAAAAGGTGCTCAAAGGCGGCTCCTTGGTGGCGCTGCCGGCAGGGCTGCGCATCAAGAGCACGGATGAGGAGGTCAAGCGCGTTGACATCCGAAATCCGGCGGACCTTCAGAAAATCGGGGTCTTCAACATGGAGGTGGACAACGGCGCGGACCTGAACATGGCGGCGCTGTTCTATGAAGAAGGGCGCAGCACGCTGGGCATTACGGACAGCTTCCAGGGCAAGAGGGACACAACGGCGACATCCGGTACAGCAAAGCAGTTTGCGGCGCAGCAGAGCGCCGGGCGGCTGGAAAGCAAACGGGTCATGAAGGACGCGGCGTATCAGAGGCTGTTTGAGATTATGTTCAAGTTTGCGCTGGCCTACATGGACGAGCCGCGGGATATCGTGTATACCGACGGTCACGGCGGAAAGGTGCATGATGTATTTAACCCTTACGATTTCCTGGAGCAGGACGCGGCAGGAGAATGGTACTGGAACGATCAGTTCCTCTTTTCCGTGGATTCCAGCGCGTCGCTGGTGCAGAACCGGGAAGCGCTGTGGCAGGAGACGCGGATGAACTATCAGCAGGGCTGCTATGGGCCGGTAGGCGAGGCGGAAGGCCTGTATGTATTCTGGCGCAACATGGCGCGGCACCACTATCCCGGCGCAGAGGATATGGAGCAGCTTTTCCGGGAGAAAATGGAGCAGCAGA
This sequence comes from uncultured Clostridia bacterium, assembly GCA_947647695.1. Classification (GTDB taxonomy): domain Bacteria; phylum Bacillota; class Clostridia; order Oscillospirales; family Oscillospiraceae; genus Pseudoscillospira. The sequence continues at coordinate 3,957 of CANSLL010000048.1, forward strand.
CGGAGCAGATGCAGGAACAGGCAGCCTCTGCCGCAGGAGGGATACCGGGTAGCGCAGAAATGGAAGCGATTGGAGATCAGGCAGCGGCGGCCATTGCAGAAGGGGACCAGGCCATGCTGCGGCAGCAAATGTTTGTGAATGGAGGCGGACGAAATGATTTGCCCTAAGTGCGGCATTGAGGCCGTGATCATGAAGAGCGAGGTCGTGGTCTCCGGGGATACGTCGCCGGAGGAGGAAACACGGGTGGAATCCGTGCTGAAATTCCATTGCAGGAACCCGAACTGCGTGAAGTATGGCCAGGAGGTCGGCGAAAGCCGGCATCAAATCTATCCGGCGGAGAAGGGAGGGGAAGACGATGGCAAAGAAAAACGTGTATGACGGCAGGACAAATATCGGCGGGATCGGTGAGATCAAAGCGCCGTATCCGGCGAAGCCCGCGCCCAAGGGCAGCGTGGTTACCGGGAACGATCTGCGTACCGGCAACCGCGGCGGCAGGAAGAAGTAATCGGCGGCAGCCAAAGAAAGGACGGAAAATATGGATATGGAAGAAGAAATCTTGCAGGGCGACCAGGACACGGTCGAGGTAGAACTTGCGGGCAGCGAAGAGACCGCGCCGGGTGAAGAAGGAGGCTCCCCGGCCGGGGTTGCGGACGCGCCGGGAGAAGAAGGCGCGCCGGAAGATGCGGGACCGCACGCCGCGGAGAATCCGCCGCAAGGGGTGCAGGAAGAACAGCAGCGCCAGTTCTTTGCCCAGCGGGCACGGGAACAGGCCGAGCGGGCACGGGCGCACCAAGCGGAGATCGACGCGGCCTATGAACGCGCCTATGCAGGGCAGGGGGACCCGTACCATAACGGGCGGCCTATCCGCAGCCAGGCGGACTACGAGGCATATATTGCGGCACGCAATGAAGACGAACGGCGGCAGCGCATGGCGCAGATGCAGGAAAGCGGCGTGGATGCCGATCTCCTTCAAGAACTGATCCGCGATGCGGTGGACGCAAATCCGCTGGTCCGGCAGGCGGGCCAGGTGGTGCAGCAGGCGGGGGCCGCCATGGAGCAGGCGGAGCGGGAACGCGTCCGGGGAACGATTGAAAGCGAGTTGCAGAGGATCGGGGCCATTGATGCCAGTGTAAAGACCGCAGACGACCTGCGCGAGCGTTATCCCGACACCTGGGACCACACGCTGGAGCTGTGCCGCCGGGGCGTTCCGCTGAGCGAGGCGTTCAAGGTCGCAAATTTTGACACGCTGATGGCCAGGCGCGGCGCGGCGGGGCGTCAGGAGGCGCTGAACGCCTCGGCGAGCAAAGCGCATCTGAAAAGCGCGCGGAGCAACGGGCAGGGCGTCGTGACGATGCCCCGTGATGTGCTGGAGGAGTTCCGGCGGATCAATCCCGGCCACAGCGACGCGGAGTATGCGCAGTATTGGGCGAGAAATCACAAGGAGGAATAAGACGATGGCGTTTGAACTGTATCAGGACGATCTCAACACGTCTCCCCAGCTTACCTATGTGGACGCAACGGCGGAGGAGACATATGTACCTGGCGAGCTGCTGAAAATCAGCGCGGCGGGCACGGCGACGAAGGCAAGCGGCACGGATGCGCCGGTCTATCTGTGCAACACCAGAAAGACGGCGGCGGCGGGCGACCAGATCCAGGTGATCCGCTTGCAGAGGACCCACAAGCTGCGGACGACGCTCTCCGCGGCAGGCACGTCCCTGAAGGTGGGCAACAAGGTGACAATCGGCGCGGACGGCCTGGAGGCAACGGCGACGACGACGGGCGGAACGCTGGAGCTTGTGACGATCATCGACAGCGGCAAGGGAGGCAGCGTGATCGTCAGAGTGCAGGATGCGGACGCGCCGTCCGGCACATAAAGAAAGGAGACAGGAAGAAAAATGGCAAATGTAGTATTTTCGGAAGGGTCCGGCGTTGCGGATTCGGTTTTCGGCAAAAGCCAGGAACCGATCAAGATGCTGATCGAGGAACGGGCGGAAGCACTCAGGGCAATGAGCATCTATGACAAGGTTTTTGTGGAGGTCCCCAGCAGCAACTTCTCGGAGAAGTTCACGTCGATGACCGCCATGGAGAACTTTGTGCCGGTGGGCGAAGGCGGCGCATATCCGAAGCTGAGCATGGAAGAGGGCTATTCCCGTGTGATCGAACACGAGACCTTCAAGGGCCAGTTCGCCATCACCCGCGAGGCGGTGGACGACAGAAATGTCGGCCGGGACGGCAGGCCCCAGCAGATGGTGACGGCTTATTACCGCGCCCGTGAAGAGTTCGGCCACGCGCTGATGATCGCGGCGGCAGGCGGCAAGAATGAAGCCACCGTGGGTACGAAGAAATACAGTACCAAGAGCGCCGACGGCAGCGTTTTGTTTGCGACGGACCACAAGCCCAAGGTCAAGGGCGGGAACCAGTGCAACAAATTCAAGGACACGTTTTCTGCGGCGGCGCTGAGCAAGGCGGAGACGGCGATGCAGAATCTCTGCGACGACAGCGGCCATGTGCTGATGGTGCGGCCGAACACGATCTGGATCCCCAACGACGGCGCGCTGAAAGCGGAGGTGCTGGGCGTGATCGGCGCGGACAAGGACCCGGATACGGCGGCGGGCAATGCCTATAACATCCATCATGGGCGGTGGAACGTGATCATTGATCCCTACCTCAACGCCCTGATCGGTACCGGGGGCACGTCGACGGCGAAGGCAACGCCCTGGTTCCTGCTGGATACGGATTACAACGCGGCATACAAAGCCCTGGTGCGGACGGAGCGCGTGCCGCTGGAGTTCCGCAGCTGGGTGGACAACAACAACGACAATAACATCTGGAACGGGTATGCCCGTTTTTCTGCCGGTTTCGTGGATTTCCGCGCGATCATGATGTGCGGAGCGGCGGCGGGGGACACGCTGTAAAGAGGGGGCAGGCCCCCTCTTTAGATCTCCCCCCACCAGTCTGCGGACTGGTGACGCCGCCCCGTTCGGGCGGCTGAGTCAAGGTATTTTTCCAAGGCGCATGTCCTTGGAAAAATGATTTCAATTTGTTTCGCCGCGGAGCGGCGAAATTGGGGGCTGCGCCCCCTAAACCCTGGCTGGTTTCGCGCGGAGCGCGAAACCTTTTGCGGGGATGAGGAGGGAACGTATGACGTATTTGGAACTGAAAGTCGCGGTGCTGCAAAAGATGTTCGCCATCAGCGGGAACACCGTGGTCAACGACGATACGACGGCGCCGTATATCGCTTCCATTCCCCAGGCGGCAAACGAGGGGATCGACCTGATCGTGCAGACGGGGCGGACGGTGCGCAGCTGCGGGGAGATCCACCAGGCGGAACAGCTGCCCGCAGAGGAGGAGCTGATCGACGGGCACGGATACGGCATCACCCGCAGCAGCGGCGTGAACCGCTATGATTTGGAAGCGCTGATCGGTCCCTCCTTCCGGCGGATCGACGACAGAAACGTCTGGTACGCGGACGGCAGCGGAGGCGAGATCAGGACGCAGCTGTTCGATGTGGAAGCGGGACGGTATCTGCTGCTGCCGGCGTACAAGGCGGGAGATTGGCGTGTCTGGGCAGTCTGCATCCCGGAGCCGGTGGCGATCACCACGGCGACAGAGGACAGCTTTGTGCTGCCGCTGCCAACGGAATGCTGCGATATCCTGCCGCTGTATATTGCAAGCCAGCTGTACAAGGACGACGACATTTCCATGGCGACGATCTGGCGCAACGAGTTCAACGTGGCGCTGGAGGCGATCGCGGCGCAGATGCAGGAGGAAGAAGCCGGAGACGGCGGGAGCGGATCTTTTGAGTCCATTACAGGATGGTGGTGAAGAAGTAAATGGCTGTGCAGTTCAATGTGCCGGCGGGGCCGGAGATCAATGTTTGGAAATGCGACTATTTCAAGGGCGTGGATCTGAACAATGCAGCGTCCAACGTGGAGAACAACCGCAGCCCGGAGGCGCCGAACATGATACGCGACGAGGTCGGAAAGGTGCGCAAGCGGATGGGCTGGAAAACCGTTGAAACGTTACAGGGGCAGATCAACGGACACTTTGTGCTGAAGGACACGGAATTGCTGCACGCCGGCACGAAGCTGCTGCGTCGGGGAAGCGGAGATACAGCGTGGACGGAGGTCTATACGGATATGGCGGACCGTCGGTCCGTGGGCCTGGTTTTCGGGGACGCGCTGTATTTGCTGGATGGGAAGACCTATCTCAAATTTGACGGGACAACGGCGTCAAAGGTAACGGACAGCGCAAAGGTCCCGACGGTCATCATCTCGCGCAGGCCCAGCGGCGGCGGAACGAGTTATGAACCGCTCAACCTGTGCAGCAGAGGGTGGACGGAAAGTTTTCTGAGCGACGGTACCAGCAAGGAATACCAGCTGACGACGGATAACCTCGCAGCTGACCTTGTAAAGGCGGAGCAGTTAAATGCAGACGGGACATGGAAAACGCTCCAGGAGGGAACGGATTTCACCGTAAACCGGACCATGGGGAAAGTCACTTTTGCCAGTGCGATCCCCCAAAGCCCGGTATCCGGCGGGGACAATCTGCATATTACGGCGTACAAAGACCGGGAGGGCTATGCCGGCCGCATCAACAAGATGCAGATCGCGGCCCTGTTCGGCGTGAACGGCGCGCCGGACCGTATTTTTGCGGCGGGCAACCCGGAATACCCCAATATCGACTATTACAGCGAACTGAATGACCCGACCTTCTTCGGGGACACCAGCTATGCCAACATCGGCCAGAGCGACGCGCGGATCGTCGGATATTCCATCGTGGGCAATTACCTGGCCACGCACAAGGCATCGGGCGCCGACGGACGGAATGTCATTATCCGCGCCGGTACGGTGGACAGCACGGGCGCGGCGCAGTTTCAAATCGTAAACACGCTGAAAGGAGAGGGGGCGGTCAGCCAGTATGCGTTCCAGTCGCTGAAAAATGAACCGCTGTTTTTGACGCAGTCCGGCATCTATGGGATCACAACGGGGGAACTGACAGGGGAACGCATCAACGAATTGCGCTCCCTGCACATCAGCGAGGCGATCCAGGCCATTGCGCAAAAGGAAGAGTGCGTCGCGTGGATCTGGCGGGATTTTTACTTCCTCAGCGCCGGGAGCGGAGACGTGTATGTCCTGGACGGGATGCAGAAGGAGTACAGCAAGGACGCGCCGTGGAGCAATTACCAGTATGAATGCTACAAGCTGACGCACATCCCGGCACGCATCTGGTGGGACGACGGCGAAACGCTGTGGTTCGGCATGGGGGACGGGCGGCTGTGCCGTTTTTATACGGATGTGGACGATCCCAAAAGCTACAACGACGACGGCGCGGCGATCGAAGCCTATTGGGATACGCCGGATATCTCCGGCAAGCTGTTTTACAAGAACAAGACGTTCCGCAATCTTTCCCTTTTAATCGCGGCGGCGCCTGTGACGGGCTGCCGGGTCCGCGTGCAGAAGAAAGGCATCTGGTCCCAAGTGTACACCTCAGGAGAAAAAGCACGCTATTTCGATTGGAATTATGTGGATTTTTCCAAGTTCGTCTTCTCGGCAGACCGCACGCCCCATACGTTAAGCGGAAAGATCAAGGTGAAGAAGGTGGACAAGTGCCGGTTCCGCATCCAGAACTTTGAACTGAACGAACCTTTTGGGCTGTATGCCTTTGCGACGGAGTATACCCAGGCCCGGAACAATTACAAGGGATAAGGGGGCAGCAGATTGGCAGAGAAATTGAAAAAAATCACGGAAAGCGAAATGGATGAAAATGGTGTCTGTGCGGCGCCGGATATCCTGACGGGAACGCCGGCGGAAAACAAAGCGCTGTTTGACCGCATGGTCCGGCAGTTGGTCGCGCCGGCATATAACGCCTGCGCGGAGGCCGTCGACGCGATCAACGAGGAACGCGCAGAGATGCAGACGGAAGAGGCGGGGCGCGTTGCAGCGGAAACGGGACGCGTCACGGCGGAAAACGCCCGGACGGCAGCGGAGGCGGCGCGGGTGAGCGCGGAGACAGAACGCATCGCGGCGGCAGAGGCGCTGCAAACACAATGGACCGAGGCGGAAACCGAACGCGCGGCCGCGGAAGCTGGAAGGGTCACAGCGGAAGCGGGCCGCGTTTCGGCAGAAAATGCCAGAGAAGCCGCAGAGGCGGCGCGGGTGAGCGCGGAAACCGAACGCATCGCGGCGGCGGAGGCGCTGGAGGTGAAGCGGGCCGCTGCGGAAGCCGGGCGAGAGGCCGCAGAGGAAGCGCGGCAGGCAGCGGAGGCCAGTCGGGTCAAGAGGGAGGACTGGAGCATCTACAGCAGTACGCAGGCATACGAGGCCGGAAATGCTGTAAGCCATAAAGGTTCCTCTTACCGCTGCAAAAAAGCCTGCCAAGGGATAGAGCCGCCAAATGACGAGTACTGGCTTCTGATCGCAGCAAGGGGGCTGGACGGCGAAGGCGCCGGCGATATGCTGGAAGAGACCTACGATCCCCGCGGTATCCACAAGGATATCTTTTTGCATGAAGAGAAAAAAACGAACCCCCACGAGGTGACACTGGATCAGGCGTGGGAAGCACAAAGCCAGCAGGAAGAGGGGGGCGGCGGAGCTGCTGCCGGAATGCTGCTGGGATTTCTGGGAAACGACAATCTCGGGCCGGTACCGAATGGGGCGCCGGCGTCGAAAACAGTCACTTTTTCCGCAAGTGATTGGACGGAGGAAAACAGTCAGTGGGCGCTGACCATAACGAAAGCACAGAACGGACGCAACAGTGGGGATTTTGTCTGCACCGTCTGGAGCCAGGACAGTGCGGGGGCATATGCAAAGAACACCTGGGCGGCGCTTTCGGCGGATATGGAGTATAACGCTGAAAACGGGGATTGCAAGCTGGTCAGTGAAGAGAAATTTGCAGGAAAGATCGTATTTGCAGGATAGGAGGAAACAGGCATGAGTTTCTATGGAAAACAGTGGAAGATCGACGGCGTGATCTGCGGCGGCATCCGCCGGGACTATGGCGTCAACGGACAGTACGTCCTGACCTTTGAGCGCTGCTTTGCGGCACTGGAGGACATCGAGGCGATCAACTGGGCGCAGCCTACGGTGAAATGGATGCGCACCGGCGGCCCAAAAGCGCCGGAGGGCTTGCCCAAGGGCTATGGCTTTGAGGTGGCGGACATCCGCTATCTGCACAACACGCAGGCGTATGAGGTCACCGTCAGAACGGCGGCGCAGTATCTGGGCGACGTGACAGCGTACCAGGCGGAGGTGGATGCCTTGACGGCCCGGTGTGAGACGCTGACGGCGGAAAAGGACCAGCTTTCCGCCGCGCTCCAGGAGGCGGACGAGACGGTCATCGCCCTGTACGAGGCGGCGGCGCAGGGGCCGGAACCGGAGACCGCGCCCACGGACGCACCCGGCGAAACGGGAGCATCCGAGAGTGGGGAGGTGAATGGAGCATGACAGCGGTTGCAAAAAGCTATTGGCGGAGTATCAAACGCGGGACGCGCGCCTTTGCGGCGCTCCCGGCGGAGGTGCAGGGCGACGTGCGGGCGCTGGCGCGCCAAGACCTGGATGCAGGGGGAATCTCCGCGGCGCAGTACGAAACGCTGATTGGCGGCGCAAAAACGGAGGTGACAGACAATGGTGGTCAGTGATGCGATCCTCGTGGCGCTGATCGGCCTGGGCGGGTCGGCGCTGGGGTCGATTTTTGGCATCTTGGCCAGCGCGAAACTCACCCAGTACCGCCTGGAGCAGTTGGAGGAGCGGGTCAGCAAGCACAACAATCTGATCGAGCGGACCTATCACCTGGAGGAGGTGGCGGCGATCCACGAGGAAAAACTCAAGGTGGCCAACCACCGCATCGACGATCTGGAGCAGGGAGGCGGCACATGAAGACGTCAAACCGGGTTCTGCTGGCGCTGGGCGTGGGCGCGGCATCGTTCATCGTGGCCATGACGGTGATCTTCTGCGTCAAGGGTGCGGTGCCGGACACGCTGATCCAGTACACCCTGGGCGCGGGCGGCGTGGAGGCGCTGCTGCTGGCGGGCATCAAGATCAGCAAGGTCCGCGCCGGGAAAGACGGCGACGGCGACAGCGAAGAGAAAGAAGAATGAAAAAGCTGCCTTTGCGGCAGCAAAGCGAAAGGAGGGATAGCTATGATCGACCTTACCCCTGTTGTACAGGCGGTCGTCGCGCTGGCGGCAACGCTGATCACAGTATTTTTGATCCCGTGGCTGCGGCAGCAGACAAGCGCCCATGACCGGGAGCAGCTGCTCCGCTGGGTGGCCATCGCCGTGGATGCGGCGCAGCAGCTGTACCATCAGGCGGACGGTGCGGCGCGGAAAGAGTACGTCTTGGGATTCCTGCGGGAGAAAGGCTACGATGTGGACGACAAGGCGGTAGATGCGGCCATTGAGGCGGCAGTATTACAGCTGCACTGGCAGCTGGAAAAATAGGAAGGAGAACAATTTATCATGAGGAAAGCAATGCTGAGCCAGCCTATGGCTGGCAAAACCGATGAAGAAATCGCAGCGACTCGCGAGAAGGCAATCAAGGCGCTGGAGAACCGGGGTTTTAAGATCATCAATACCTTGTTCACAGATGAATGGTATAGCCAGGAAAAGATGGCAGAGCGCGGTGTGGTTCAGATTCCGCTGTGCTTCCTGGCAAAGTCTCTGGAAAATATGTCTCTTTGCCATGCGGCCTATTTCTGTAAGGGGTGGGAAAAGGCCAGAGGGTGCCGTATTGAGCATAACGCGGCGAAAGCATATGGCCTGGAGATCATTTACGAGGATACAGACGATGCTGCGCAGCCGTGATATCGGACGCCTGCGGCCGGACGTGGCGGCGAACTGCCGCGCGTTCCTTGCCCTGTGCGCCGCCGAGGGCCTGCCGGTGCTGGTGACAGAGACGGTCCGGGATCTGGAGTACCAGGCGTCCCTTTACGCCCAGGGCCGGACGAAGCCGGGCAGGATCGTGACCCAGCAGAAGACGCCGTCGTTCCATTGGGTGAAAGTAGGGCTGGCCTTTGATATCTGCAAGAACGTCAAGGGCCACGAGTACGACGACGGGGCGTTTTTCCGGCGCTGCGGGGCCATCGGGAAGCGCATGGGCTTCACCTGGGGCGGGGACTGGAAGTCCATGGTGGACCTGCCCCATTTTCAGTGGGACGATGGCGGGAAATTTACCGCGGCGATGGTCCGCAAGGGCAGATTGCCCCGTACCATGCCGCGCTATGAAAAGGAGGAAATTATGACGGATAAAGAGATCTATGACGCAGTACAGCGCTATACAGCGACGCTGAAAGTGCCGCCTATGATGGCGGAAGAATACCAGCGCGCCGTCGATGCGGGCATCACCGACGGGAAAAACCCCATGCAGCTGGTCCCGAAGTATCAGGCCGCAGTCATGGCGATGCGGGCGGCGAAAAAAGCGGCGCAGTAAGGAGGGGCATTTCTTATGGCATCCTATGGAAGTTCTGCAAGCGGTTCCTCCCGAAAGAATACCGGCAGCATCAAAAGCTATTCCTCAGCGCTCAACAGTTCCAGAGAACATCCAAGTGAACGCGGCGGAACAAGCACCAGTACGACGAAAAAAAATACTTCAAGCAGCAGCGTGTCCGGCGCAGGCGTGAAAGCGTCGAGTACGACGACAGGAAATGCCGGTCGGGGGACATCCGGCAGCGGGAGCAGCAAAAACAACACATCGAGCTATGGACAGCTGGAGAATGCTGTCAGCACTGGTGCTTGTTCCGCCGCGTTCACTTGGATGTTCTCTGGAACTGTTGAGCGC